>JAAZUY010000003.1 GCA_018623895.1 bacterium
AAAATGCTGATTTTTATAAACAAAAAAAACCACTTAAATTGTTTATTCCAATTAACTTGAGACCTTTTTTCGATTCAATTACTCTAAGAAATTTCAGCTTGTATTTGAAAACAGTTTTCAATCCAGAAGATCATTTATTAGATTTTAATGCTATTATTAAGTCTGTTAAAAACCAATTTAAAGATCAGATTGACAAAAATGTTTTAAAATCCAGAATATCTGGTTATGTGTCTTTAGAAAAAGCTTGGTGGTTAAGGTTTCTTCCTGCGTTTATCAAGAATTTAGCTTTTAAAATTGGGTATGATATCCTAGGCACAAAGATAAATACTGCTTCTTTTTCTAATCTTGGTTATGTTAAACTTCCAAAAGATATGCAAAAACATATAAAAGACGTAAATTTTGTAATTGGAGGATTTGGAATAGGGATTGGATCAATTGGTTATCAGAATAATATAAATCTAAATTTTACATCAAGAATTAAGGATGTCTCCTTATTTAAATCTGTTTCTGATTTTTTCATTAGCGAAGGCATAACCGTTAATGCAATTTCAAACTACAGGGAGGCTTACGATGAGTTATTGTAATCAATGTAAAATAAATTATCATTCTAATCAAAAAAAGTGTGTATTATGTCAACAAAAACTTATAAATAGTTCTCTTAAAGAAAAAGAATATTTTCCTTTTTTTAGAAAAAAAGTCTCTATCAAGCCTTTTATTAAATATTTTAATTATATTAATTTAATGTCTATTTTGATTTCGATATTAATTGACCTTCAAGATTTAAGTTTGAGCTTTTCTTTAATTGTTTCCATAAGTAATTTATATGCAATTGCACTTGCATCCTTTATTTTTCGTCGGGAATTTTGGACATTCAAATTATCAAAGATTATTCTATTATCTTTACTTACTTTACTTTTAATTACTTTGATATTACAACAAACTAACTTAGTCTTAGATTTTGTTCTTCCAATTACATTATTAGCAAATTTATTATTATTTTTTATCATCTTTATCACTAGAAAAGATAAACCCATTGACATGTCACTTCATCTACTAGCTTTTTCGATAGTTACTTTACTTCCAAAATTATTACAACAACTCTCTTTACTTAAAGTAACTCTTCCTACTGACATAGCTTTTTACTCAAGTTTGTCATTGATTATTTATTTATTATTATTCTACAGACGTTTAGTCTTTGAAGCTTTGAAAAGGCAATTCCATATATGAAAAAATTAGCATATTTAGGTCCAACTCATACATTTTCTGATCTTTGCTACAAAACTCATTATAAAGATGCATATTCTCCTATACATTGTAATACTATTGAAGAAGCTTTTGATTCTATAGATAGCTTCACAGATGCTTTAATCCCAATAGAAAATTCAACAGACGGATTTGTTCAAAAAACACTTGATCTATTAATTCAAAAAGACTTATTTATATTGGAAGAGCAAACAATTCCAATAAAATTTGCTTTTCTTGGAGATTTAAAATATGCAGAGAGAATTTACGTTCAATTTAAGAGTTTTGGACAATGCAAAAAATTTATCAAAGACCATCCAAATCTTGAAGTTGTTCTTACTTCATCCAATCAAAAGTCTTATGATCTCTATAAGAACAAATCTGATTCTTCAATAATTCCATTACACTTAATTTCCAATGAAAAACATATAAGTAATATTGAAGATTATGAAAACAATCAAACTAGATTTATTTTGATTTCTAAGAAGCTTAACAATGTTGGTAAGTCGGCCTCTTTGGTGATATCTCCAAAAATAGATCGACCTGGACTTTTATATGATATTCTTGGAATATTCAAAAAATATGACATTAATTTAACTTCAATAATCTCACGACCGACAAAAAAAGTTCTTGGTACGTATCATTTTTTTATTGAAACAAAATTTATAAATTTTAATCCAAAAAAATTTTCAATGTTATTAGATATTATCAGAGAGTCTTTTAACGTGAAACTGCTTGGAATATATTAGAGATTTAAAAATTTTTCAAATATGTCTCTAATCCTTTTTTTAGGATTAACAATGCTCGTTTTAATTTATTTTTATTATATACATAAGCTATTCTTATTTGATTAATTCCTTTGTTGCTTTTTAAATAAAAATCTTTTGCTGGAGCAACAAAAACAGTTTCTCCATCGTATTCGTATGATTCTAACATCCATTTTGCAAAATGTTCTGCATTTTCAATAGGTAATGTTACTAATATATAAAATGCCCCTTCAGGATATGAATAAGTTATACCATCAATTTTTTCTAGTTCTTTAATCACCACATCTCTTCTTGATTGATATTCTTTTGAAATTTTAATGTAATACTTAGAATCTAATTTATAAAGTTCCGTTGCACCGACTTGATCTAATGTTGATACACTTAGTCTTGCCTGTGCCAATTTTATTATATGACTCATCAAACTCTCATTTTTGCTTATTATAGCTCCAATTCTGGCACCACATGCGCTATACTTTTTCGATACACTATCAATAAGAATTAAGTTATCATTCGCTTTTCTACTAATTGTTGCTAACGATGTTGCTTTTTTATTATCAAAACTCATAGGACGATATACTTCGTCTGAAATAATGTAAAGATCATATTTTAAAGCTAATTTTACTATCATTTTTAATTCTTCTTCAGAATACACTGTTCCAGTCGGGTTGTTTGGATTTGTAATTAGAATCGCTTTTGTTCTTGTATTTATCAATTTTTCAATTGTTTCAATTTCAGGAAGATGATAATTATTCTCTTCAACAGTTAGAATTGGAACAACATTTATACTAAATTGTTTTAAAAAACTTACTGTATTGACATAAAATGGTTCGGGTATAAGAATTTCATCTTGTGGATCTGTTATTGCTGAGATTGCAAAAAGAAGTGCTTCTGATGCGCCATTTGTTACTATTATATCTTTGTAATCAAAAATTATATCATCTTCTTTAAATCGTGAAACTATAGATTCTATCAATTTTCTATTTCCTTGGGAAGGTTCATATTTTAATGTCTCTATTTTTTGTCTTTTTACAGCTTCAAAAAAAGATTTCGGAGTTTGAATGTCTGGTTGACCAATATTTAAAAAATATATCTTTTTTCCATCAGAAATAGCTTTATTTGAACTTGGTGCTAATTTTCTAATAGGTGACTCATTCAAATTTATAACTCTATTTGAAAATTTCATATTACTACCTTTTTTATAATTATCATAATTTAATATATATATTTTATCATAAGATTTTATTTGTCTAATCTGAATTTATTTCTAATGACCTATCAATAACTCTGTGCTTTAAATTTTTTTGAAAAATATTTAAGAGCCTTCTTATCATTATCATATGTTAATTTTTGAAGTGCTTCCTCTATTTCTAACCAGAATGCATTATGAATCTCTTCAGTCTGTATTTTAATTTTATTGTTTAATGCAGAGGCACAAAAATAAATTACTTCCTTATTAATTCCACTTTTTAATTTATATTTAATCGAATACGATAATGACTCTAGTTTAATTTTAATCCCCGTCTCTTCGTAAACTTCTCTTAAAGCTGTTTTTTCAGGACTTTCATTTATTTCAATGTGTCCTTTTGGAAAACCTATATGATTTCCATTGATTTGATGAATTAATAATACTTTTTTTTCTAGAAAAGTGATAGCACCGACAGATAATTCTTTCATATTTCCCCTCTTTCTAATCTAAAAAATCATATGGCGACATTGTTTTTTTATTTTCTTGATTTTTGTTTTTCAGAAAAAAAGATAGTAATGTCTGTCTTTGAGTGCTTTTGTTATTTGATGCCTTTATAAGGGTTTCAGGTTCTCCAATTATCAACAATACATTTTTTGCTCTTGTTATTCCAGTATATATCAATTCTTTTTTTAACATATGAGAATATGTTTTAACAAGCGGCATTATAACAATCTTATATTCACTTCCTTGAGACTTATGAACACTTATAGCATACGCTAGGGTTATTTGATCCAAGTCATTTTTATTGTATACAACTTCATTTCCATCATAAGAAACAACTAATTGATATTCTTCAGAGTCATTTCTTATAATTTTATGGACCGTACCTATATCACCGTTCATGATTCCAAGGTTTGGCTCGTTAATTAATTGTATTACCTTATCTCCTTTATAAAATTTCTTCTCTTTCCATATGAGGACTTGAGAGTTGTTTTTATTGAGTTTCTCTTGAATAAGAAAATTGAAATTGTCAATTCCTAAATTACCCTTGTAAATAGGTATTAATACCTGTATATCCTTATATATAGAATACCCTTTCTTTAAAGCATCATCAATTTGATTAAGAATAACTTCAAAAATCATGTTTCTTTTACATTTATATATGAATAAATCTTCTTCTGAATTTAAATCTTTCAAACTTATATTCATACTATTTACTTTTTGTGATAATTTAATAATCCTTGAATCTCTTGCTTGTCTATGGATTTGAATTAATTTAACTACGGGGAATAATTTAGATTTAATACAATCATCCAAAAATTGTCCTGGTCCAACTGATCTTAATTGATCAGAGTCTCCTACTATTATGACCTTTGACTTTTTTTCAATTGCATCAAATAATTTTGTAGCAAGAAATATATCTATCATTGATGCCTCATCAATAATAATTAATTCTTGCTTGAGTTTGGAAAACTCATTATGTTTAAAGCTTCCATCATAATTAAATCCTAAACTAGAATGAATAGTTTTTGCAGGAAAATCCAAAACCTCTTGAAGTCTTTTCGAGGCTCTTCCTGTCGGAGCCATAATCAATATTTTCTCGTACAACTCGTGTCTCTCAATATTACCTGATATATACCTGTAAAAATCAATTATTCCATCGATTATTGTAGTTTTACCAGTTCCTGGACCGCCTGTAATTATCGTTATTGGGTTACTAAGTGATGTTAAAATCGCTTCTTTTTGAATCTCAGTGTACGTTATACCTTTTTTTAATTCAAGGACATTTATATAATCCATATTATTATTTACATTTTTCTCAAATTGATTTAATAATCTTAGTTTATTTGCTAATCTTTTTGCACTGTAATAAGCATTTTGAATTGTATATTTATCATCATTTTTTACTACCAGACTTTCAGTTATTAATTCTTCTATTATATCGTCAATATTTTGATTTATTTTTAAGTTGTTTTTTATATAATAGCTTATTTGTTGTTTAGTTAAATAAGTATCCCCACTTTTATACATTCTATTCTCAAATGTATAAATTATAGCTGCTTTAATCCTTCTTTTATCATTAGGCTTAATACCTATTTTTTTTGCAATCTCATCTGCTTTAATGAATCCAATTTGATCTATATCATATATTATTCTGTATGGATCCTCTTTAATTTTTTCAACAGCTAATGAGCCATATTTATCTATGATTTTTGATGTCAACTTATGAGAAAAACCGAAGCCTAGCAGAGAAACACTTAATTTTTCTTGATTTTTATTTTCAATCAGTTCTGATCTTAGTTTTAGAATTCTTATGTTTGATAATCCAAGTCCTTCGATACTTTTTGGATCTTTAATAATCATTTCTAAACAGTTAACCCCTAACTTTTCTACAATCTTTCTTGCAGTTTTCGGTCCTATACCAGAAAAATTATTACTTGATAAATATATTACTAGTCCCTCTATATTATCATTATCTAACCTATTAACATTTAATGCATTAAATTGCATACCAAATTTTTTATGGTAGACATATTCTCCTTCAAAACAATAACTTAATCCTTTTGAAAGCTCATTAAAATACCCTACAACCGTAACTATTTTTTCTTCAGTAGAGTCTAATCTTATAATTTGATAGTTGTTTTCTTTATTATGATAAACTATATTTTTAAGTGTACCCTCAACTTTAGGCATACTCTCTTAATTTTTCCTCATAGTAAACTTCATTGATAAAACCTGCACCTAGACATATATCATTTTGATAAATAGCACATAATTGTCCTGGAGTTACAGCTTTTACTTTTTGTGGATACTCAACTAAAACATTATTATTTTCTAAAAATGTAATTTTAATATTGGAATCCTTTTGTCTATATCTAAACTTCGCTGTATAATCTCCATTCTCTCTTTTGCCTCTCCAAATTACATCTTTGAGTATACATTTGTCACTATAAAGATTAATGTGGTTGGAATTAGGTTCAACGTATAACGTATTATCTACCAATGATTTTCCAACTACATACCATGGATCAGTAACATTTTGAACCCCTCCAATTTCTAATCCTTTTCTTTGTCCGATTGTATAAAACATGAGTCCATTATGCTCTTTAATGTAAGTGCCGTCTAATCTTTTCATTGGTCCTTTCTTTGCAGGAAGATAGTTTTTTAGAAAACTACTAAAATTTCTCTCTCCAATGAAACATATACCTGTAGAATCCTTTTTTTCAGCAACATCTAATCCAAGATCTTTAGCAATTTTTCGCACTTCTAATTTACTTATTTCGCCTAAAGGGAAAATTGTTTTTTTTATTTGTTCTGATTTTATCTGAGATAAAAAGTATGACTGATCTTTTGTTGAATCAACACCTCTTTTAATATGCCATATATCATTCAATTTAACTTTATTCGCATAATGCCCGGTTGCAATATATTTAGCACCCTTCGACATAGCAAAATCAAGAAAGGCTTTAAACTTAATTTCATTATTACATAATATATCAGGATTAGGTGTTCTATTTTTTTTGTATTCTGACAAAAAATATTTAAATACTCGATCCCAATATTCTTCAATAAAATCAACTTTTTCTATGCTAACACCTAATTTTTTAGCAACCTTTTTCGCATCACTATAATCAATCTCTTGCTCGCACTTTTCAGATTTTAAAAATGGATTTCCAAGTATATCATTATTTGTAGCATTATCCCAATTTTGCATAAAAACAGCGTGCACATCATATCCTTTCTTTTTCAAAAGATAGGCAGCAACAGCACTATCAACTCCTCCACTTAACCCAACTATAACTTTTTCTTTCATTTTGAAATTTTTATATCGCTTGGTAATCGATATTCTCCCCTAGGTGATAAACTAAAGTTTAATATTTTTGGTCCTTCTGGCATCGTTTGTCTTTTAAATTGTGAATTATAGAATCTATTAAAAAATCTATCGACATAAATTTTTGAATTTTTATGATTCATTTTAAAAGCATTTTCAATTAGAAAAATCATTTTACTCTTACTTGCACCTTGAACTAAATGATGATATAGCATAAAATCATTTATATCATATCTTCCAATTATTTTCTCGGTATCTTGATTTTCTAAAAGTTCAGGTGTGACTGGAGATGACAGTATGCCATCAAGAGTTTCCTTCAATTCTTTATATACTTTTCTACCGTAATAATCCACCAACAATCTAACCCAAGTTTTAGGCAATCCGCTATTGATCGCATACATACTCATGTGATCTCCATTGTATGTCATAAACCCTAAAGCTATCTCTGAAAGATCACCAGTGCCTAAAACAAATCCTTCATATTTGTTTGCAAGATTCATTAAATTTAATGTTCTTATCCTAGCTTGACTATTCTCATAAGTTACATCAATAGACTCATGTTTAATATCATTTAGATGATTTGACAACAATTTATTTATGGGGATATTTAAATGATTAATCTTTAGATACGACATTAAATTGATAGAAAAATCATACGTTTTCTTACTAGTAACTTTGCTAGGCATGGATACTCCAAAAATTTTGACATCTTTATTATTTAGTCTTTTTAGAGCTTGATGAGATACTAATAATGCTAATGTAGAATCAAGGCCTCCCGAGACTCCAATAATTATGTTTCTAGCCCCTTCTGGCATTGACTTAATTCTTTTCATCAATGCTAATATTTGAAGATTCCAAGCTTGAAATATTGCCTCTTCCTTTTTACTTTCTGGAATAAATGGAAGTTTGTTTAGTTCTTTATCAAAAATATACTCAGTAGATTCTTCATTATCAAAATTAACTATTTGATATTCTTTAATGTGTTTAAAATGTAAATCTCTAAATGTAGAATCTTGTCTTTTTAAAAAATTTATTCCTTCAAGATCTATATCTGCAGTCAAAATATTTCTTTTCATAGAAAAATCTATGTATTCTTCGATCAATTCACCTTGAACAGCAATTAATTGATGTGAAGAATAACAAACTTCAGAAGTGGATTCAAATACTCCAGATGAGGTATAAATATAAGCACCCATTTGTTTTCTAGAATGATCTAGGACACATATCTTTCTTATATCATTTTTCATCACGTGTTCGCTAGAAGCTGATAAATTAAAAATCATATTTGCTCCTGCTAGACTCATATCATCTGAGGGAGAATATGTTGCCCATAGATCCTGACAAATCTCTACTCCAAACCTTATTACATTTTTTGTATCCTCAAAAATTATAGATCCAAAAGAAACATTTTGATCAAGAATATTTATTTTTTTCATGTTAGTATCTAATCCTGAATGAAACCATCTTTTTTCATAAAATTCATGATGGTTTGGGATATACATTTTTGGAACAACGCCTAATATCTTGAGTTCTTTTATTACCACAGCGCAATTATACAAAGCACCATTGAGATCTAGTGGAACACCTAATATATATATACCTTTATATTTTGTCTTACTAATAATAAAGTACAATGCATCAAGAGCTTCACTTAAAAAATTACCTTGATAAAATAAATCACTTGAACTATAACCAGTTATACAAAGTTCTGGAAAAACAACAATAGAGGAATTGCACTTATCTAATAAATTTAAGATCGATGTTTTATTAAATTCAATATTTCCCACTTGGATTTCAGGAGTCGCAGCAGAAACTTTAATAAATCCTTTTTTATACATTTTTTACCTCATATAGCAAGTTCTTTTTTATATATTTTAATACATTCGGATGTAAATTGTTCGACAAATTTTTCATATTATTTCTAATCTTTTTAGAAGAAATTTCTAAATTTAAATTGATTACTTTATAATTTTTAAAAATCCTAAGATGTTCCTCCGGAATAATATCATATTTAGGTCTTTTGATTATAATTACTGGAAATTGATCACACAACTTTTTATATTCTATCCATTCAGGAATATTTATAAGCAAATCTGATCCTATGATGAAACCAACTTTACATTTAAAATCTTTTTTCACTTTTAGTAATGTATGGTAAGTACCCTCATAGATTTCTTTTTCGTATTTTAAAATGTTGTAATTCTTATCCATCTCTAAAAGCATATTAACTCTGTGTTTAAAGGGCTCAAGATCTTTCTTCTTATATTGATCTCCAACTGGAATAATATAAACCTGATCTTTTGGAAACTTATTTTTTACAGAATTAATTATATTAAAATGTGCTTTTGTAGGGGGGTTAAAAGAACCTCCATAAATCCATATCATTTAATCACCACAATAATATTATATCATGATTAAAACTATAATTTTTCTGCTACTCTCATTATTGCAGAATGACTTCGTGAATTAGCACTTAATTCATGACTAGAGGGTCTAATTGGTTTTCTATTAATTCTTTTTAGAGTTATTTTTTGATTAATTAAAGGTATTTTTTTATCGGAATGATCTTCAGAATACTTTTTTATAAATTTCTTAACTACTTTATCTTCAAGAGAATGAAAACTTATAGCTACTAATCTTGAACCTTTTTTGAGAAAATCAATTGTTTTTTCAAGAGTATCTCTAATATTATTAACTTCATTATTCACTTCGATTCTTAATGCTTGAAAGGCCTTTTTCGCAGAATGAGATTTAGAATTTTTAAACCATAAATCAGTTATCTTAACTAAATCAAAAGTTGAATTATATGGTCTATTTTTTATAATAAAATTTGAAAATAAATGCGGTTTATTAATATCTCCATAATCTCTAAAGATTCTAAGAAGATTATCATGGCTATACTCATTTAAAATATATTTTGCAGTTATTTCTATTCTTCTATCCATTCTCATATCAAGATTTCCATCTTGCATATAAGAAAATCCTCTATCTTTATTGTCAATTTGCATTGATGAGATACCAAAATCAAAAATAATCCCATCAATTTTATTTATTCCCATTTTATTTAAGTATAAATCTAAAGTATTAAAATTCTCATTGATAAATTTAAAATTTTCTTGTTCAAATTCAACAAAAAGCTTTGGATCCACAGATTGATCGTGATCAAATGCTATTAGAAGACCATTTTTATTTAATTTCTTTAATATTTCTTTAGAATGTCCACCAAATCCAAATGTTGCATCAACATAAATTCCATCCGGCTTAATATTAAGACTTTCAATTGTTTCTTTTAATAATACTGTTATATGATTTAACATTAAATTACCTCAAAAAAATAAAAAGTGCTGTAAGCACCTTTTTTTTAAGCATCACTTTCTTTACTTGCTTTTTTTTCAATTACAAGTTGTCCTTTATAGTATCCACTATTAGGGGTTACACGGTGAGGCAATGTGTATTCTCCTGTTTGAGGACAAATTACAAGTGTAGGAGCTTTTAGTTTATAATGTGTTCTACGTTTTCTTTTTGCAGTTTTACCTGTTCTTCTGAAAGGTACAGCCATAATTTCCTCCTAAATTTGTATTTTTTTTTATGATTTTATAAATACCTTTTCTATTATACCATTTTATTTAAATTTGTCATGATAAATAACCAAAGGTTTTTGAGAAATAATTTCTCCTAATACTATTTCATTTAAATTAATATTTTTTGTATAAACAAAATCACATTCTTGACTAGACCCAAAAGACAACATTGAATCTAATTTTAGATTAAATTTAACTTCCTCAAATGATCTAGAACAAGCAAGAAATAAGTCTATATTAGCTTTCAAATTTATTTTATAAACGTCATTTTTTTCAATACTATATTCCAATTCAAAAGGTTTAATAGAAAAAATATCATCAATATGATCTACATCAAGGCTTAATTTAATCTTATTTTTTTTTCTTGTTGGTAATAACGGAATTATCATAAATAAAATCCTTTTAAATAAATTAAATTCTTTCTACGATACCTTTAGATAATAATCTTAAAAATTCCTCATTATTTGCATCCAAAATAAAATTAGATATGTCCACCTGCTCTAAAACTTTTTTTATTTCATCTTGGTTATATTTAAGACCTTCAAAATTCACTTCAAATCTATCTATTGGATTCAAATCAAAGAAATCACCTTTGATTGATAATCGTTCAATTATTCCTTTTTGAATTTTTACATGTAGTTCAAATAATCCACCTGAGATTCTTTCTTTTAATATTTTTGTATGTAATGGTTGTTTACTGTATATGTATTCCTTATCTCTATATTTTTTTGCCATCTCATTAATTTCATCTATTTCTTTATCGCTTAATTCATATACTTCATCAGTAATAAATTCATTGAAATGATCTATCAACTCTTTCTGAGTCATCCCATTTAAAAAGGGCTTCATATTTGTTACTCTTGATCTAACAGAATCAATACCCTTTGATATTAGTTTTTCGTCACTGGGAGATATGGATCGAACCATTCTCTCCAAATCGCAGTTATACAAAAATGTGCCGTGCATCAACATTCCATATTTATTCTGAAGAAATGCATTCCCAGATATTTTTTTACCGTTATATAACAAGTCATTTCTACCGCTAAACTCTATTATTACTCCAAGTTCTTTCATTGCTTCGACAATCTTAACTAAATAATCTTTAAAAGAAAAGGACTCATTTTTTTTCTTTGTTATCATTGAAAACATAGTATTTTTTTCATCAGCATATACACATCCACCACCTGTTGGACGTCTAAATACTTTTATGTTATTTTTTCTACAAAAATCCAAATTCACTTCATTTTCCAAAACTTGATTTTTTCCAATAACAACACCTTCTATTTCCCAAGTAAAAAAGAAACTTCTCTTGTCACTTAATAGTTTTTTCATAACATATTCTTCAAGTGCAAAATAAAAATATGGTTCTAAATTCCCGCTATTTTTATGTTTAATTAATGTCATATAATTCTCCTTTTTATTTAAACAAATTTTTGAATTTTTGCCATGATGACTTGCTTTTTGTTGATTCAATATTTTTTAATTTTTCATATAGTTTCTTTTCTTCTGAATTAATTTGATTTGGTGTTTCCACTTTAACAATAACTAATTGATCGCCTTTTCTATTTTTTTGAACATGTTTTATTCCTTGGCCTGACATCCTTAAAATGGTACCATGGTTAGTCCCTGAAGGGATTTTTAATGTGACATCTCCATATATTGTGGGAATATCAACTTTTGTTCCTAGCACTGCATCAGCAATAGAAACTGGAATTTCTAAATGTATATCATAATTTCTTCTTCTGAAAACTTTGTGTGGTTTAATCCTAAATGTCAAGTATAAATCTCCTTTTGGTCCACCTTTAGTTCCACCATTACCGTAACCAGCAACTTTCAATGTCATATTATCATCGATTCCGGCGGGAATATTAACTGAAACATTTTTATTTTGTCTTAATTTCCCTGCTCCAGCGCATGATGTGCATCTTTTCTTTATTATCTCACCGCGACCAGAACAATTTTTGCATACTTGTTGTGATCTCATTGTTCCAAACATAGTTCTTTGATCTACATTGATATGTCCCTTGCCATTACAATTTTGACAGGTAGATATATCTTCCTTTGAAGCAGCACCATTTCCTCCACAAGTATGACAAGTATCTTGAACAACAACTGAGATATCTTTTTTTGTTCCAAGTACTGCATCCATGAATTCTATTGTCATTACCCTTTCTAGATCCTCACCTTTTTGAGGACCATTATATCTTCTCTGGGTATTTTGTCCCCCAAAAAATTGGGAAAATATATCACCAAATCCTCCTCCAAAACCTTCAAAAGAGGATGCTCCAGATCCGAATCCCTGAAATGGATTTCCTTGATGTCCATATTGATCATAATTATTTTTTTTCTCTGAGTCCGATAATACGTCATAAGCTTCTTGAACTTCTTTAAATTTCTGCTCTGCATTTTCTTCTTTTGATACATCAGGATGATATTTTTTTGCCATTTTTCTGTAGGCTTTTTTTATATCTTCTGCTGATGAATTCTTGCTTATTCCTAAAACATCGTAATAGTCTCTTTTTTCAGGCATTTATTTTTCTCCAATTAAACTAATCTTTAGATTCGAATTCAGCATCCACTGTTTTGTTTTTATCTGACTTTTCTTCTTGTCCTGTTTGATTTGTTTTTTCTTGTTCTTTCTGAGCTTTTTGATATGCTTTTTGTGCAATACTTTGAGCAACTTTTTCAAGATTTTCCTTTGATTTTTTTATCTTCTCTAAATCATCTGTCTTTAAATTCTCTTCAAGTTCTTTGATTAGTTTCTCTGCCTCTTCTTTTTCTTTAGGATCAGCTTCGTCTTTTAAATCATCAATAGCTTTTTTTGTCTGAAAAGCAAGGCTTGAAGCATCATTTCTTAAATCAGCTTCTTCTTTTCTTTTTTTATCAGATTCAGCCATTTCCTCAGCTTCTTTAATCATTTTTTCGATTTCATCCTCACTAAGACTACCATTATTTTCAATAGTAATTTTTTGTTCCTTATTTGTTCCCAAATCTTTTGCTCTTACAGAAACAATTCCATTAGCATCAATATCAAAAGATACTTCAATTTGAGGTACACCTCTTGGAGCAGGAGGAAGTTCAGTTAATTGAAAACGTCCAAGTGTTTTATTATCTGACGCCATAGGTCTTTCACCTTGAAGAACATGTATATCAACTGCAGGTTGATTATCAGCTGCTGTTGAAAATACTTGTGATTTAGATGTTGGGATAGTAGTATTTCTCTCGATCAATTTTGTAAACACATTTCCCATTGTCTCTATTCCTAATGAAAGTGGAGTAACATCTAATAATAAGACGTCTTTGACATCCCCTGCCAACACTCCACCCTGAATTGCCGCACCCATTGCAACAACTTCATCAGGGTTTACTGATTTATTTGGTTCTTTACTTAGTAACCTTTTTACCATTTCTTGTACTGCAGGAATTCTTGTTGATCCACCCACTAACAATACTTGATGTATTTCATTAGACCCCATTTTTGCATCTTTTAATGCTGTCTTTACTGGTGCTTCACAACGATCAATCAAATCAGATGTAAGTTCATTAAATTTTGCTCTAGTGAGGTTTAATTCCATATGAAGAGGTCCTGAATCACCCATAGTTATAAACGGTAGTGAAATTTGAGAAGATGTTACACCAGACAATTCTTTTTTCGCTTTTTCAGCAGCGTCTTTAAGTCTTTGAATTGCCATTTTATCTTTAGATAAATCTACTCCGTTTAAAAGTTTAAATTCAGACACCATATATTCAATAATCTTCTCATCAAAATCATCTCCACCTAGATGATTATCTCCAGATGTTGATATAACTTCAAATGTTCCATCAGCTAATTTTAGTATTGAAACATCAAAAGTTCCTCCACCCAAATCAAAAACTAATACAGTTTGTTCTTTATCAGTCTTATCAATGCCATACGCTAATGCTGCAGCAGTTGGTTCATTTATAATTCTTTTTACTTCTAATCCTGCAATTTTTCCTGCATCTTTGGTTGCTTGTCTTTGAGCATCATTAAAATATGCTGGAACCGTAATTACTGCTTTATCAACATCTGCTCCTAAATACGCTTCTGCAGTCTTTTTCAAATTTTTTAGAATCATTGCAGATATTTCTTGAGGTGAATATTTTTTCCCATTCACATCAACTCTGTAATTAGGGTCTCCCATATGTCTTTTGATTGAACTTATTGTATTTGGGTTAGTAATAACCTGTCTTTTTGCAACTTCTCCTACAGAAACTTCTTCTCCTTTAAATGCAACTACAGAAGGAGTTGTTCTTCCACCTTCAGGGTTAGCTATGACCTTAGATTCGCCACCCTCCATTACTGAAACAACTGAATTTGTTGTTCCTAAATCAATACCTATAATTTTATTCGTCTTTGCCATTTTCTTTTCTCCATTCATTTACTTTTACCTTTGCAGGTCTTAATAATTTTTCTTTATATAAATATCCTTTTTCAATTACTTCAATGTTTATACCATTTTTGAATTCTTTATTTGATACTTTTTCAACAGCTTCATGATATTTTGGATCAAAATCTTTATCTTTAGCTTCAATTTCTTTTAACCCATCGTTATATAGAATTTTTAGAAGTTCATTTTTAATCATTTGGAATCCAATTAAGAAATTCTTTAATTTAGCATCGTCTGTTTCCATATGAACAATTTTATCAAGTTGTAACATTGGAGTAAGTAATTCATCTATTAAATATTTACTTGCAAACTTCCTATCTTCTATTCGTTGTTGATTAATTCTCTTCTTACTATTTTCAAACTCTGCATGAACCCTCAATTTTTCATCCTTTAAGGATTTTAATTCTTTTTTAAGATCTTTAATCTTATCTTTTGCTTTATTTAACTCAGATGGTTCACTTTTTCTTTTCTTTGATTCTTTTTTTTCCTTCATAATTCATCCTCCATTTTTATTTATATAGTTTTCCAAGATTTAATGCAATGTATTCAAGTAAAGGAATAACCTTTCCATAAGGCATTCTATTAGGCCCTATAATTGCAATTGTTCCATGTTCCTGATCTGAAATATGATATGGTATTGAAATCACTGAGCAATTTTCCATTGGAATAAGTTTTAAATCACTACCGAATCTTACTTGAAGCCCCTCGTCACGACCAATAAATTTGACTATGTCTCTTCTATCCAACATTTCAATAAATCTCTTAATATATTTGGAATCTTTAAATTCTGGTTGATCAAACATCTTTACCATTCCAGAGAAATAATAATTTTCTTCTGCAAATTTTGAGAAAGCCTCAACAAATGATTGTAAAAATTGTTCTTGAAAATCAATAAATTTTTTTAGTTCATTATTTTTAAATGATTTTTTCAACATAATCATTGCTTCATCAAGTGTCTTTCCGCGTAATAAATCATCTAAGGTCTTCACAACTTCTCTAACATTATTAATTGAGATATGATTCGGTAAATAGATTGTCTGATGCTCAACATGTCCTTGATTTGTAACAATTAATACTGTTGCTTCGTTATCATTTAAAGGCACAAAATCGATTTTTTTTATAGATAATTCAACACCTTTTGGACCCACAGCAAATGCCGTGTAACTTGTTAATTCAGAAAGTAATTTAATCGCCTCTTCGATAGCATGATCTCTTTTAAGAGAATTACTGGTAATGATGTGATCAATAATTGGAAATGAGGATTGAACTTCAGAATCTCTGGTTACTAGGTTATCTACATAATATTTATATCCCTTCTCAGATGGGATACGACCACTAGAAGTATGAGTTTTTGTTAAAAACCCTTTTTGTTCTAATTCTGCCATATCATGTCTTAAAGTTGCAGATGAAAAATGAAGATAAGGCAAGGAAGTTAAAGCTTTTGATCCAATCGGTTCAGCTGTTTTAACATATTCTTCAATTATTGCTTTCAAAATAAGTTTTTGCCTGCTTGAAATCAAATTATACCTCTTTTAGCACTCGCTTATTATATGTGCCAATGTCATTGTATAATATTTTTTTAGCACTGTCAAGTATTATTTGCTATTATAAAAAAAAATATACTTTTCAGTATATTTATTTTTTTTCTTTATGAATTGTATATTTTCGAAGCTTAGGACAATATTTTTTTACTTCCATACGTTCAGGGTGCTCTTTTTTGTTTTTAGTAGTATGGTAATTTTCGCTACCACATTCGGTACAAACAAGTTTAACTAATTCACGCATTTGACTTTCTCCTTTTCAAACCAGATTTATGATAACACACTAAATTAAGTATTACAAGATTATTATTTTACTACTTATATATTGTCAATTTTAAAAGTATAAGAAATAAAATGATCATAATTTTCTTTTGAATCTAGAATTCCTTTATTAAGACCTTCATGTTGTACTCCTCCGGGTTCAAATTGACATTCTAACGCAATAGATGAATGTTTATTGTCCCCAAATTCGTTTTTTAACAATGAATGAGGTGATTTTTTATTGTGAGAATATATGACAATCGCAGGATATGAAGTTTTAACCTCTAAGGAAAAATCGTTACAATATAAATTAACTACTCTTTTATTAAGTAAAAAAGTATGATCAAGACCTTTAAATGTAGTATCACTCATTTTTTCAAGAACACTTCTCATATTTATCTTTTTGCTTAAATCATATTTTGAATTTATTGTATTTTTTTTTCCTAATATCCTATTACCTTTATCTATTTCAAGATATTCTTTTGAATCAACTTTTATTTCATGATTATATATATCTTTTTCCTGTGAAAGATTAAAATATACATGATTAGTAATATTACACAATGTTGATTTAGTAGCATTTGCTAAATATCTCACTTGCAAAGATCTATTGTTAATCTCATATATAACACTTAATCTCAAATCTCCCGGAAAACCAGAGTCTTTTTCAAAAGATATAGATTCTAATATAAGTTTATTCTTAGAGAAGGAAACTACATTAAAATTTGAAAACGAAAAACCTGATTTTCCACTATGCAAAATATTTTCTTTTTTTTGCTGATGAAAACTGTCTTTAATCATATATCCGGGGGGAAACAGTCTTCCCGAAACCCTGCCTACTGTTTTTCCATAATAAAAATCTGAATACATAAACTCTTCCAAATTATTTGGTTGAACAGTCACTTCATGATACTTATTTTTATTTTTAAGATAAATATGAAATATTGCAGCTCCAAAAGTTGAAATAACAACTTTTAAATATGAATTTTCCAGAGTAATAAGTTTTATATTTTCAGAATTCATTTTAATTGTTTTGACATTCGTATTCATGTTTCTCCTTAAGCTTACATTTTATCTACATTAACTTTTAGTAGTATATTATTTTTGAACTCACAATGGACATGAATTAGATTTTCATTTAATATATCTTCAAGAAAAAATGGGATGTTTGGAACAACACTTTTGTTATTTTTATCTAGAATCCAATCGATTTTTTTCATTTCTAAAATACCTTCATCACATATTAAACCTTTTTTTATTTCATGCTCCTTTTCTAAATCTACTAAAAATAAAAAAATTAAATTATTTTCATAACCATTCATATCTGTTGTCATTAAACCTCTGAAACAACAATCTTCCTTTTTAAGTTTAATACCCGCTTCTTCTCTAATTTCTCTAATAACTGATTTAATTGGGCTTTCTTTACTTTTTATTTTCCCCCCTAATCCATTCCAAATACCAATAAAAGGTTTATTTTTTCTTTTTAACATTAGGATATTATTTCTTTTTTTTATAAAAACTAGATTATATTTTTGCATGCTGTAATTATATCACAAAAAAAATAAGACATTTGTCTTATTTTTTACTTATTTGTTTTGGTTTTTTTTCAATCATACTTTTTAACAATGTCATAAGGAATGCAACAAAGAGGTATGCTGGAAACATGATTGTAAGTGTAAATCTTAATACACTACTTATTCCATCTGGATTAAAAGCTAAATCCGTTGGATCTAAAAATCCATATGGATATTGTCCTAATGGCCATGTTTTTGTAACATATATAACCAAAAATAAATATGTCAATGGATAAATAATATTTATCCAAAACATCTTTAACTTTATTGCTTTTACAGATAAAAAATACCATAAAATATAAGCAATCGGAACATATGTATGACCTAAATGACCATAAAATGAAATTCCATCTGGATGTTGCAAAATAAAATGATATCCTGTTGCAGTTATAAATATATTTGTAGCGACAATAGAAGCAAAATATTTAAACCACTTTTTATCATTTAATCTTAACCAAAATAACCCAGTAGCAAAGACAACAAGTGTGTTTGATTGGTTTGAGAAATACCACTGGCGTGAAATCCCAATTAGCAAGTCTCCTCTACTATCGTCTCCTCCTGTAATTGTCCATACTGTATACCATAATGCTAAAATAAAAACTACATATGTTAAAATACCTATGATTTTATCTTTAAGTTTGAGTTTGTTCATGACTCCTCCTTTTTTTATTATATACCTTAACTAGATTTTACTATCCTTGCAAGACTTTCTTTTTTGTGTTATAACAATTTTATGTTGCCCCCTTAGCTCAGTTGGTAGAGCAACTGACTCTTAATCAGTGGGTCATCCGTTCGAGCCGGATAGGGGGTACCACTAAGCCTAAACGGCTTTTTTTATATCAACAGAATAAATTTATCACTTTTACTTGATACTCTTCCTGTAAAATCGATGGCTTCTATAGTGATTTCATATTCACCTGGGAAAAGAGAATTAAACCTTATTTGATTAAGATTAGTATATTTATAAAAATCACCATCAACATATACTGCATATTTTTCAACCATAACATCATCTTCAGATGGATTCCAAAAAATTGATCTGCTTAAACTTGTCATTTTTCTTATTTTTTCAGGTTTTGAAGGTGCAGTTTTGTCAATATTTGCAATATTTTTTTGATACACCCTCACATAGTCAACATACATTGACGTTGGAAAAATTTCATCATTTATTCCTTGTACCCCTCCCCAAACGCCTCCAATAGCTAAGTTTATTATAATATGAAACATTTGATCAAAGGGATAAACATCCTTATATTCTACATCTTGATTATATGCGGGCACGTAATTAAATTCACCAATTTTAGATTCGTTAACATACATTTTCATATTCCCAGGTTCCCACTCAAAAACATAATTGTTAAAATCTGTAGTCGCTTCATACAAAGTCTTTGAAAAAGTTAATGATCCTTTATCACCCAAATGATTAAATTTTTTTGTATGGGTAGATGAAAAGACACGATTTGGATCATAACCTACATGTTCAAGTATATCAATTTCACCAGAATTGGGCCAACCACCATAACTATTCATAGTTGGAAGCAACCAAACGGCACTCCATGTTCCATTACCTGTAGGGACTTTAGCTGAAAATTCTACTCTTCCATACCTAAAATCACCTTTATATTTTGAATTAATTCTTCCAGATGTATAACTTTTACCACTAAAGTATTCTTTTCTGCCCTCAATTTCTAATTTACCCTCTCTTACAAAAATATTATCCTCTTTATAATATTGCAGTTCCTGATTACCTCCACCATATCCATTTACTTCTATATTCCATTTTGTAATGTCCAGTTCTGATCCATTAAATTCATCGGCCCATACACATACATAATCTTCAGAAAGTGTTTTAATTTCACAATTTTCATAGGCTTTTAAAGGCTCGAGATTATTTGGTAAACTATTCCCACAACTTGTAATTAAAAAACTTAATATTAAAACCATCATAAAAATAAGTTGTTTTTTCATATTATTCTCCGGTGATTCCTGTTCTATCTATTGATTCTGTAAAAAATCTTTGTGCAAAAAAGTACAACAACAATAATGGCAATATTGTAATCATATTACCAGCTAGCATAATAGCTTCGTTTAATTCAGATCCAAACGATCCTGGAGGGAAAAGACTTTCATAGCTTGCTCTAAAAGCTTGTAGCTTTAAAGGCAAAGTAACTTGGTCACCCACATATAAACCTGTAATAAATGTTTCATTCCAATACCAAACAAAACTAAATAAAAAAACTATTAGAAAAGATGGGATAGCTAATGGTAAAGCAATTTTGTAAAAGACTTTTATTGGACTCGCCCCATCTATCTCTGCAGATTCCATTAAAACCCCTGGAATTGTTTTAAAGAATTGATAAAATATCAATATATAAATTGCAGCATTTACGCCTTGACCAAAGATCGCAGGTAATACCATTGAACTTTCGCTACTCATAATACCTAAATTTCTAAAAATTAACATGTTAGCAACCATTGTAACCTGAGATGGAAGAATAAATGTTGCTAGCATAAATGCAAATAGAATTTTTTTCAATGGAAAATTAAATTTAGCAAATCCATATCCTATTAGTGCGGATGATATCGTAGCTGATATTGAGACTTGTAAAACATATCCAGTAGAGTCAAAAATTGACGCTGGCAATTCTAATACTTGAATAGCACGATTATAATTTTCTAATTCAAGTACTGTTGGAACCCAATTGACTCCTGGATTAATCAAATCATCAACATTCATAAAACTGTTTGTTAACATAAATAACATTGGATACAAATATATGTAAGAGAAACTAATTAAAAGAACTAGAACTATAATTTTATAAATTAGACCATCAGTAAATTGCATCCCGAATAACTTTTTTCGTAATTTCATGCTCTAGACCCCCTTCTTCCCCTTGAAATTGTAATAAATATTAACATAATTAAAACCATAAATATAAAATATGTCCATGCAATTGCAGCAGCATATCCATATCCAAACCAAAATTGACTATCCGGTGCTCCCACAAGCATATGTGATCTTGTTAATTCTAAAATTCCTCCGGATTCTACAAATAAGCTCATAGTTACAACAACGTAGATTATAGATACTCCAATTAACGATGAAATTCCAGGTAGAGTAATTTTCCAAAAACGGTCCCAAGGTGAAGCACCATCAATCGAAGCAGCTTCATAAATAGATCGATCTATTTTCTGCAAGCCTGCTAAAAAAATCAAAATTGGAATACCAGCATACCATAATACAAGCAATAACGAATTTAGCAGCAATACTAAAGGATCAGCAATCCAACTTCCTAAGTTTTCAGTAATATAAACCAATAATGTTGAATTTTCTAAAGCAGGAAGTGTAGTAGCGTTTTGATTAGTAAGTTCTCCAATCACTGGTCCAGTTGCAATTATTACAGGAAGAAAAAATATTGTTCTAAATAATCCTTTTAACTTCATTGGAACGTTAATTAACACTGCAATTAATATTGAAAATACGATGATTAGAGGCACTGATAATATCATTCTTACAACATAAGTTGCAAACAAAGGAACTAAAGTTTGGCTTCTAAAAATATTCAAATAGTTTTCAAAACCTATATATGTTGATGTAATCCCTTCTTGCAAATTATAATATGCCTCATGCAAACTTAAATAAAAGGAGTAAAACATCGGATATAGAGTGAAAATAAGAAAACCTATTAACCACAATAATATAAACATGTAACCGTAATAAGCATCTCTTCTACTTCTTGTGATATTAAATTTAATCCCAAACAATCTTACCTTTTTTGGATAAACATAAACAAATATATTATGAGTCAAAAAGTAACCTAGTTTTTCAAATATTAATGAAAGAAAATTTGAAATTTTGGTAAAAAATATTTTCATTTTTGTAAAATCTAGTTTTTTCGGGTTAATTGGTTTTTTAGTCATAAATTACCTCAGCACTTTTACTTGAAATAATGTAAGTTCCATATTCATAATCTATATCAGAATAATTTATAATTACGCTGTGATCATTAGAATATCTTACAAGTACAACACCATAATCAAGAACATCGCGTTTAACAACTTTTGAATCACCGACCTCTTTATGTACGATGTTCAACATATTATATGTATTAATTATATCATCTTTAAATACTTCAAATTCAGTTGTAAAATAGAATGCCGACCTTGTAAATCTCATTTTTTCTGTTGGTTCCTTAGTGAGAACGTAATTTGGATATACACCATAGTCTATCATATTCAAAAAAGCATCATCTCCTAAAGCATTAAAGTTAAGAGGTTCACTAAAATAAGGTACAATTCCCTTTAAAATTAATTGGACTAGTGGTATTGCATCAGTATAATAATAATAATTAGAATGCATCATAGGAATATTTTTGTATACATCCATATATTTCCAAGCATATAAACTTGGTCTATAAAGCATTTGAGATTCAAATTGACTCATAATTTGATCATAAAACGATAAACTTTCATATCTAGAGTTAAATTTTCCATCAAAAAAACTAAATAATGTGTTCCCCATGTTAGGAGATGAAACATTTTTTAATTCATCGTTATTTGAAAATGCGAGACTTTGTTTTGGATAAATATAATATAAATCAACAAGTTGAGAATTTAAAGAAAATATTGGATAATCCATTTTTAATCTAGAATAATTTCTCGATACATCTCGATTAAATATTAATCGTGAAGATAATGAACTCCCAACAATATAATCTTGGAATAAATAATAAGGTAAATCCATCTCTCTAATTTTAGAAATAAGGTTATCTAATCCACTAACTTTTCTTATCCTGTAAGGAGTCTCATCAACATGTCCATCTAATGACCACCCATAAAACTCTAAAATTAACTTTTGAATACTATTTTCCCTGAAGTAGTCAATTATCTGTAGTGCTTCTTCAGACGAAGTCATCTCAAGATATGAAGTACCCAAAAAAGCAGGTGTTTGATCTCCCATTAATAGAGACAATACCATCGGCAATTCATCAGAATATTCTTTTTGATGAACGAGTTCATTTTCCAATAAATAATTTTGATAATTTAATGCAATTCCATCATAACTAGAGTCTTGTCCTAAAATTACAAACGTCATTTTAAAATCAATATTATTTATAGATTCCGGAACTTGCTCTCTACCGTCCCCGGCCTGATTAATAATTGCTTTATAGATGGGTCTAAGTATGTGAGTAATCGAAAATTTTTGATACTTAGAATTAGATGACCAAAATGAAGCTTCAAATTTTGAAGATGCAGCACCCTCTTCAATTCTTGCATAAAATCCCTCTTTTCCAACGTTACTTATCAATCCAGCGATTGGAAGAGAAAAGTATGGACCCGATGCTGAATTAATTCCCAAGTCATTGCCATAGAATCTAGCTTTCAAAGTCTCTTCAATTGGTTTATTGAATCTGATTAGGGCGCCTGAACCGTCAGGTACAACCATATAGCCCGGTGCACTATCTTCTCTTACAGAACCAAAATAAGGAAAAAGAGTAATTTTAGTTAAATAAAACCTATTACTATTTTCTTCGATTTTTTCAGCTGGCACTTGAACATTTAATCCACTTTCATTTAACGAGAGAATTACACTTAATTTAAATCCTAAATCTTTATAATTCACAGTAATATCTAACAACTGATTGACTTCATTTACATTTAACTCAACTGCATCAAAATCATATGAGTTTTCTTTAACTTCAAATACAGATTTATAGTCTTGCTCATCTTTAATGGATCCATCAGTTACATATTTTACATCCGCAGCAGAATATATTGAATCTGTTTCTTCAGTTGCTGTTGAAACATTAGCCTTTCTAACATAACTAATCCATAAACCACTATTCATCATATTTCTAGTTGAAGTGTTGTTTTCTCTAGTACCGGTTATTCCTTGAAATTCAGCTCGAGATGAAATATAGTAATCGTTTGTTTTATCATATAAAACAACTGAAAAAGATAATGAATGAAAATATAATTTAAATAAATCATTCTCAATATTGTAATCATATCCTAATTCAGATAATACTTCTTCATCGTAAGGTAGTTTAAATTCATTTTCATAAGTTTCAATTTTATCAAGACTAAAGTTATCTGGTTGAGTCATTCTATTCGAAGTCAACAAAGCTTTTTCAACGTAGTCTAATGAATTGCTTTCATCTGATAAATTAGATCTATTAATATTTTGATAAGAGACGACTAATGAAATAGATAAAGTTGCTGATAATAAAATTTTTATAAATTTAAGCACGTACATTCACCTCTCTAATGATATCAAGAATTAATGTCACAATTTCTCCAAGTAGCAGATATATTATAAAGATTACAACTACAATCATTAATCCTGTAAATAATGTAATTAAAAAATTTCCTATAGTATTTTTTAAATCATAGTAATGAATTTCCTTAATCATAAATAACATATAAAATCCTGTGAAAAACAATGTAATAGCATACATAGCATCAAAAATAAAGCCCTCATTTAATGTTAATACTTGAGATACAATTGTAATAATAGGTAATCCAATAATAGCTGGCAAAAGAGAATATGAAGTAGCCAAATAGACATCTTTAAATCTTCCCTCACCGTCTCTTATACTGCAAACTAAATAATTTGCTGAAACAAAAAGTAAGAGAGGAACAAAAACTTTTACAATTTCTTCTACTATGTTTATTTGCGATGAAATAATTGGATTGAATAAAAAATTAGTTTCATAAATGAAAAACATGTAAAAAATAAAGAATAAAAAGTAATATAAATTTGCTGATGTTATAGATCCTTTAGACTCTCTTTTTATTCCATAATGTCCATCTATTGGATGTCTTAGAATATAAAATGGATATATGATATCTTTAGTAAATTTTAATTTCATAATTTTTGATTTTATTGTTTTTATTGGTTTTAAAATTTTCTCACTAATTTTTAAATATCTACTAACAAGAGTAAATAAAAATACTACTCCTATAAAAATTATCACTGATGATCCTGACTCTAGCAATATATCATTTCTAACTTCCCAAAATGCATCACTGTATCCTTGAACATCTCTAGCTATCTCATAATAATACAGAGCTTCACGATAATTTTGTACTGCAAAATAAGCATCACCAAGACCTTGATTAGCCAAATCAAATAATGCATTTTTTTCTAGCACTTGTTGCCATGGTTCCAATGACTCTTTGTATCTCCCATTTTGATAGAGTTCTATAGCATAATGTATTAAATTTGCAAAGGAAGTTGGTGTAAATAATTGTAGTGATTTGGTTTTGTCATCAATTACATACAAATTGTTTTTTGAATCTACTGCAATACCCGTTGGATTCTGAAATAAACCTTGTACTCCTGAAGAATCCGTTCCACTAAATATGAACAAAACAGATCCATCTGGAGCATATTCAACAATGTATCCATTAGATGATATTGTGAAAATAGTTTCATAAGGACCTACAAAAAGATCTTCAACATTATCAAAACCCCAAACTGAAGAGTTATAGACAAAATTAGCTATATTAAGTTTAAGATATCCTTCTTGTCCTTTTGTTGTAGTAAGAATTAAACCGTCTTGATCAATGGCAAGATTATATACAGGATCAGGTATTATCTGAAACAAATCTCTTCTAGTATTTTCATCAAATAATAAATATGTTACCGTATTTTGCCACGTTGGAGGAATCTTATTTCCTCCAAAATATCCAAAAAATGAGCCATCATTCTTGAATTGTGCTAAGCCATTGACATTTCCTGCCAGAAGAACATAAACATTGTTTGCTTTATCAGTTACAACTTTAGTTGG
>JAAZUY010000023.1 GCA_018623895.1 bacterium
GGAAACAAAGTCAAAGGAAGCCTTATCAAAGAAAAAAGACCAAGTACAATAATTATTAATGTTCCCATTAGAACTGTTATTGGTTTTTTTACACTATATTTACTCATTTTATTCCTCTCACAAAAAATTTTATTATGTCTATTATATTAGATATTCGATTTAAACAAAAATTTAAAATGAAAATATTCATAAAAAAATATAAATTCACATAAAAAAGAGGATTAACCCCCTTTTTATTTTTGACCACTTATTGATAATTTTTTCACATGTAAACTTGGACTGCCTACTCCTGATGTGTTAAATTTTAAATCATTTCCTATTCCGCTAACACTATTTAATAATTCAAAGAAGTTTCCTGAGACTACTATCATCTTCACAGGTCTACTTAATTTTCCTTTTTCGATTTTGAAACCGTTAGCTTGTAGCGAAAATTCACCACTAATAGTTTTAACGCCTGCATGTAAGCCTGCCAACCCTGTTATATATACTCCTTGATCAATTTTTTCTATCAATTGATCAAAATTTTTATCTCCTGGTTCTAAATACAAGTTTGACATTGAAATACCTCCACCAAATCCATTACCTGTTGGGTCTGTTTTTGCCATAGCTGCAGTTTTTAAATTATTAATAAATCCTTGAAATATTCCATTTTTTACAATACTTTTTTTATTACAAGCAACTCCCTCATCATCAAATGAGTATTGAAAATAAGCTTTTTCAGAAAAAGGATCATCTACTAAATTAATATCTTCTTGAAATATTTTCTTATTAACTTTTTCCTTAAAAGGGGTGAGGTTTCTTAATGCAGCTTCTGCAGAAAAAAGATTCAAGAAAACAGATAATAAGTCAGAAAAGGTTTCATTTGAAAAAACAACAGGATACTCTTTCGTTTCAATTGATTTAGCTCCAATCTTACTTAATCCTTTTTCTAAAATTTTACTAGCTAACTTTGATGGATCAAATTCTCTGTAATCTTTAAAAATATCAACTTCATATGCAGTAATCTTTTCTTCCCCATCCTTAAATACTCCAATTGCATATGCGTATGCCATTGTATTTTTTCTTGACAAATTTAACCCTTTTGTATTAATTATAGATGTTTCACTAGAGTTTTCATGATATACAGCTGCTTGAAGATTCTCAACATGACTATTTTCTCTAATTTTTTTTTCAAGTAATAACAGGTCTTTTACTTTTTGTTGAGTTTCAATCGAATCAAAATCAAATATTTCTGTATTTATTTTTCTGTATGACTTTGATCCCTCAAATATAATTGCCGGTTCATTTGCAGTTAGTGCCTTAGCATTATCAATTAATTTATCTATCATATTTTCGATAGTTGAATCTGAGATATGTTCAAATTGAACTTCTCCCATTTTTTCTTGATAAACTCCTCTAAGACTTATTTTGGAAACTGTTGAAATTGTATTTTGCTCAACTTTTCCTTCATAAACCTTTAAATCTACGGAATTATTTTTTGTGATATAAGCCTCTAGATCTGTTAATCCTTTTTTTTCACCTAGTTTGAATAACTCTGAAATATTTATCATTATCTTTCTCCCCTTCCGCCTACAGTAATTTTTGAAACTCTAATCGTTGGTTGCCCGACATCAGTTGGTATCGAACCAGAAATTGATCCACACATACCTTGTCCAAAATCAAGATTATTTGCTACTCTGTCAATTTTAAATAATACTTCGTGACCTTTTCCAATTAGCATGGCACCTTTAACTGCTTTAGTAAGCTCTCCATTTTCAATCATATATCCCTCTGTCACAGCAAAATTGAATTCTCCTGTTGCTGGAGAAACTTGACCCCCTCCTAATTGTTTTGCAAACAATCCATACTTCGTGTCTTTAATAATTTCTTTGTAATTTTCTTTTCCGTTAGCAATATATGTAGTATTCATTCTAGATGTTGGAGGATATTTATAATTTTGACGGCGACCTGATCCAGTTGTTTGATGTTTCATTTTAAATGAATTTCTATAATCAACTAAATAACTTTTGAGAATTCCATTTTCTATTAATAAATTCTTTTGCGTTTTTTTACCTTCATCATCAAATGTAGTTCTTCCCCATGCACCTGGTGCATCTCCATCATCATATGCTGTCACAACATCAGAACCTATCTTCTCTCCTAATTTTCCTACAAACGGAGAAAGTCCCTTTGCTATTGCAGTCGCTTCTAATGGATGACCACAAGCTTCATGAAAAATAACTCCGCCCCAACCTTTGTGAAGCACAACAGGCATTTCTTGTGCGACAATATCCTCAGCTGAAAGCATCAATATCGATCTTTCAGCTACATCGTCAGCCATATGTTTAAAGTCAATTTTATCAAATATTTCAAACCCCATAGATCGCCCAGGCCCTTCAAATACCTGTTGCATATTTCCATTTTCACTTGCAACAGACATAAGTATTACTCTTGCATAGTTTCTAATATCATCTTGATATATTCCTTCACTATTTACTACTAATATTTTCTGTTGCCAATGTAACAACATACTAATCGCCTGAACAATTCTTTTGTCATATTTTTTCATTCTATTAGATAATCCAATAAGAACATTTGCTTTAGTTGTCTGAGAGACTTCATCCATTGGCTTTTCGATATCATTTTTAAAAGGTTTAGAATTTCCAATATCTTTTGACTTGGATGGTTTTCCTGTAAAAGATCCTCGTAGTTTTTTGATTAGATCAAAAAGACTTTTTTCTGTAATATCATTAGTATAACCATACACTACATCCGAATTTTTGATTAGCCTTACCCCAGCTCCATGAATGTTACTAAAATTTGTATCTGTCACTTCACCTGAAGTCACTCTTAGACTTGATCTGTTAGTATCCTCGAAAAAAATTTCAGCGAAATCTGCTCCCGTTTTCAATGATTCATCTAATAAAAATTTTAATTTACTTTTATCTAACATTTTTTTTCTCCTTATCATATTGAATTTTGTATAAATTATAATAGCTACCTCTAATTTTTAATAATTCTTGATGATTTCCTCTTTCTATAATTTTTCCATTATTTAGTACTAATATTTTATCAGCATGTTGTATAGTTGAAAGTCTATGTGCAACAATAATCATGGTTGAAATATTCATCATTCTTTCTAAAGATTTTTGAATTATTTCTTCGCTTTCTGAATCTATATTTGAAGTTGCCTCATCTAACATCATTAATGACGGATTATATAAAACCGTTCTAGCAAAAGAAATTAATTGTTTCTCTCCAGAAGAGAAATTATTTCCCCTCTCTAAAACAAATTTATCATATTTTTCCTTAAAACCACTAACAATTGAATCTAAGCCAACAAATCTTGAAGCTTCAATTATATTTTCTAAAGATTTATTATTATCAAACAAACTAATATTTTGTTCTATTGTACCACTAAACAAAAAAACATCTTGCATCATTTGTCCAATGAATTTTCTTAAAGAGCTTCTATTTATATCTCTTATATCTATGCCATCGATATATATATTTCCTTTTTGAACCTCGTAATCTCTAACAATAAGTTTTAATATTGTAGATTTACCCGAACCTGTAGGTCCTACTAGAGCTATTGTTTCATCTTTGTTTAACTTAAAACTAACATTTTTTAATACCCATTCATTAGGTATGTAATTAAACCATACATTTTTAAACTCTATTTCTCCATTAAATGAATCTAAAGATATAGAATCAATTTTATCTTGTATGGTTGGTTTTGTATCAAGAACATCAAAAACTTTTTCTGCACTTGCAAAAGCATTTTGGAGCAAATTAAATTCTTCTGCAATTTGAAGAATTGGCTGAAAAAACTCTCTCACATAATAATAAAAACTGAATAATAAACCACTTGTGAAAGGAATTAAATAAATTGCATTGTTGATAACATCCAAAGCTCCATAATATAGTATAAAAACAACCCCAACAATTGACAACAAATATATTAATGGTCTGTATATCCCAAATATAAATATTTCTTTTAAGTAACTATTTTTCAATTTTGAAGATTTATTCAAAAAATCTGTGTTTATTTTTTCTTCTTGATTAAAACTTTGAATAATTTTTATTCCAGATAAATTCTCTGATAAGTATGCATTAATATTTGAAACTCCACTTCTTACTTCTCTATAATTTTGTCTAGAATATTTTCTAAATATAATTGCTGCAATTATCACAACTGGCAAGAATAATAATAAAATTAAAGTTAATTTGTAGTTAATGATAAAAAGAATACCTAATGTTCCCAAAAGAAAAAATATATTTTTGATTAAATTTGCAGCAATTCCAGTATACATTTCAGATAATGTATTTGTATCATTCATCACCCTTGTAACAAGTTTTCCAACAGGTACTTGGTTTATTTGATCAGGTCCTAAATTATTTATATGATCAAATGTTTGAAGTCTAATTGACTTTATAATATTCTGACCAATTTCTTGTAACCATAAGTTATGAAAATATTCCGCGACAATATCTAAAATAAAAGATAAAAAGAAACCTACAGAATAATAAACAATTAAAGTAAGCTTCTCTTCAAGAGTTAATTGATTATTTGATATAGCATCAATTGTTAGTCCCAATAAAAATGCAGGTATAAGTCTCATAATTGTTGAAAAAACCATTAAAATTACAGATGAAAAAAACTTCTTTTTTTCTGGTTTTATGTAGGTTACTAACCTTTTAAATATATCCAAATCTGATATATTTCTTGTGTACTCTTTGAAATCTTTCATTAAATATTCATCTCTTCTAATTTTTGTTTTTTTACCATTTCTCTATATAATTCTGATGACTTTAACAAGTTTTCATGTTTATCCATCGCTACAACTTTTCCTTTATCCATAAGTATAATTCTATCCATATTTTTAACTGTTGAAATTCTGTGCGCAATAAAAATTGTAGTTCTGTTTTTTCTAATTTTTTGGAGATTATTGATAATCGCCTCTTCGGTTTTAGTATCAACAGATGATACTGAATCATCTAAAATTAAGATTTCTGGATCTTTAGCAAGAGCTCTAGCTATGGATATCCTTTGTTTTTGTCCTCCTGAAATTGTTACTCCTCTTTCACCAAGAACCGTATCATATTTTTCTTTAAAATTTATAATATTGTCATGTACATCTGCTAGCTTACTTGAGTCTATGACTTTTTGATCTGAATAATTCTTATCTAAGCCAAAAGCAATATTATAACTTACAGTCTCAGAAAACAAAAAATTATCTTGTGGAACATAACCCATCAAATTTCTAACATTTTTGATTGATAGTTCCATTATGTCTATACCATCTATAAACAATTGCTTTTCATTTACATTATATGTTCTCAAAAACAAATCTACTAAGCTACTTTTTCCACTTCCTGTTTTTCCTAAAATACCAACCATTTCTCCTTTATTTATTTTGAAGGATACATTATCTAATACATTTTTGTCACCATCAGGATATTTGAAAGATAGATTTTTCAACTCTATATTTCCCGATAAATTTTTAATGACGATATTTTCAGGATCCTTAACAGTAACAGCTGAATCTAGAAATTCAGATATCCTTACTGCGCTAGCTTTCGCCTGAGATTGAATTGAAAAAAACCTTGCTAAAGCAAAGGTCGGCCATAATAAAGTAAAAAAGTATGCTAAATATTGTGCAAGTTCACCAGGTGTTAAACCATCAGAAAAAGAAATTACATTTATACTTCCATAGATGATTACAAACATTATAATTATGTTTTCTATTAATCTTATTATGATCTCAAAAAATATATTTATTTTTACATAGCTTATCGTCTTTGAGTAAAGTTTTTCACTTTTCTTTCTAAAAAAACTACTTTGACTTATTTCCTTTACAAATGCTTTTATTACAGACAATCCAGAAAAGTTTTCTTGAGTAAAATCACTCAATTCTTCAAAAGATTTTTGTCTAATTTTAAATCTTTTTCTCATTTTTTTAATAATGAAGTAAGATACAAATGATAGCAACATAAGTGGGAAAATTACAAATAGTGTTAAATTAGAATTTAGCGAAAACATACGAAATAAAGCAAAAGATCCTAATGTTATTGCATCAAAAATAAGTAATATACCTGGTCCATAAATTTTTCTTACAGCCTCTAAATCATTTGTGTAAAGAGCCATCATTGCACCAACTTTTTGTTTAGAATAAAAATCTTGTTGAAGTGCCGTGGAATGTCTAAACATCTTATTCATAAGATCAAACTGTATATTTCTTGATGCACCAAAAATAGTATATCTCCAAATAAATCTACCTGCTGTAACGACCAAAGCAATTAAAACTATAGATGTTATCAAATTAAAAACAATCTCAAAATTTTGATTGCCTTCTAAAACATCTATTATTTCTCCAACATATTGAGGAATATACAATTGCAAATAATCAATAAAAATTAAAACTGATATTCCAATAATGTAGGAGAGTAGATAATCAATATAGTATTTTTTAAAGTGTCTCATCAATAACATTATGTTTCCCCTAATCATTCTAACACTTTTTAATAACTTCATCAGTTATTTGAGTTATAATAATAAAAATTAACATATTTTTTGTAAATACCTTTTTTTTAAAACTATGCTTGATATAATATTTTTATAGTTTTTTGTCGAAAGGAATAAATATGAATAGATTACTTAAAAGATTTTTAAATTACGTTAGAATTGATACCCAATCTAATCCCAATTCTAAGACTCAACCCTCAACTATGAAACAAAAAAATTTATCTAAATTGCTTTTTAATGAATTATCTGACATGGGATATTCTCCGATCTTAGATGAATATGGTTATACATATTGTCACATCAAGAAAAATGCAGAGGGATTTACATCTGTAGGATTTATTTCACATGTTGATACCTCTCCAGACTTTAATGGATCTAATGTAAATCCAAAAATTATAAAATCATATGATGGAAAAAAAATAGAATTAAATAGTAACCTTTTTCTTGACACAAATTCATATCCAATATTAAACTCAGTTATTGGTGACGACTTGGTTGTTACTGATGGTTTATCTTTACTGGGTGCAGATGATAAATGTGGTGTTGCTGAAATAATGGAATTAGCACAAATATTAAGTGAGGATACTAGTATAAAACACGGAGATATTTATATTTGCTTTACCCCTGATGAAGAGATAGGCAAAGGAACAATAAATTTTAACTATGATTTTTTTAAAGTAAATTACGCATTCACATTAGATGGTAGCACTGTAGGAGAAATTGAATATGAAAATTTTAATGCGGCTTCTGCTATTGTTAAATTTACAGGAAAGGCTATTCATCCTGGATCAGCAAAAAATAAGATGGTAAATGCTTCACGACTTGCAATGGAGTTCCATTCTTTACTTCCAAAAAAAATGATCCCTTCTTTGACATCATCTTACGAAGGGTTTAATCATCTTACCGAATTAAAAGCCCAAGTAGATTCTGCTCTTTCAAAATACATAATTCGAAATCATGACTTAAGTAAATTTAAAAAACAAAAAGAAAAATTTGAAGAGATTAGTAAATATTTAAATAATAAGTATTCATATGAGTGCTCAAGTGTAGTAATTACAGATACATATTTCAATATGTACGAAAAAATAAAACCAAGAATGGACATAATTGAAATTGCACGCAAATCAATAGAAAAATGCGGAATCAAAGCTATATCAAATCCTATCAGGGGCGGAACAGATGGTGCAGTACTAACTTATAATGGTCTGTTATGTCCTAACCTTGGAACGGGGGGATTTAACTTTCATGGTCCATATGAATTCGCTTCCGTCCAACAAATGAATAAAGCAGTCAAGATTCTACTTGAAATAATAAAATATTAATCTTCATAGAATAGTTCCATAATTTTTTTGTATATTTTATATCCATTTTTATTTAAGTGAATGCCATCTTCATTGTAAAGATTTTTATTCTCAATGGCTTTCTGAAGAAAATTTGGATATAAATCAATGATATCAACTGGATCAAAATTATCTAAAATTTCTTTTCTAAATATAGATAATTTCTCATTTGATATTATTTTTTTTAAGTCACCAATTCTTGATTCTACAATAGGAATAGGTGTACATATATAAACCTTTATACCAACCAATTTTTCTGAAATTTTTTTAAGGTTCGAGACTGTTGACCTTTTTTTTTCATCGATAAATATAAAATCATTAAAGCCAATATGTATTATAACTATCTTTGGATTAAGTTTTTGGATCAAATTTATTCTATTTA
>JAAZUY010000024.1 GCA_018623895.1 bacterium
ATCAAATAAAGCATATAGTCATTACTCATGAACACTCCGATCATACAAAAGGATTAAAATTTCTTATTGACTCGAATTCTGATGTAAATGTGTATATGTCTAAAGGTACACTTTTTGATTTGGACAAGAAGATTTTTTTGTCATTGAAATCTAAAATAAATATATTGGATAGTAGAAAAAAAGATAAAATAGATCAATATGTTTTCACTTCCTTTGTAACATCACATGACTCAAAAGAGCCATTAGCATTGGTTTTTGAAAATTCTAAATTCAAAGTAGTATACATGACTGATACAGGTTATGTTGATCAAAAGAACAAGCAGCTAATTTCATGTGCAGACTTGTACCTTTTAGAGTCGAATCATGATCCTGAGAAATTGTTAAGTTCTAAAAGACCAATGAGTCTCAAGAAGAGAATTTTAGGAGAGAAAGGTCATCTAAGTAATGATGATGCCAGCAGATTAATTAATGAAATAATCTGTGACAAAAGAACTTCTTGGATAGTAATGCATATATCAGAAAGCTGTAATTCGATTAGAGAAATTGAAAAAGCTATAGTTCGTAATATAAAAGAAATTAAAAATCTTAGTGTTTTTTATGCAAATCAAAATGAAATAAAAAGTTTAATTCTATGAAAATAATTGCAATAGGGAAGACGAGAAATAAGAACTTAATAAATTTAAATAAATTTTTTTTAAAACAAATGAAAAACTTGAAAATTGAAATAATATCAAAGTCAAATAAATTTGATGAAAATGTTAAAATCATGAAGAAAATAAAGCAAAGAGATTATGTTATAGCTTTGGATTCTCAAGGTGAAAGCATTGATAGTATTAAATTTTCGAATTTAATAAACTCTTCTGAAACATACATTAATAAAGAAATAGTTTTTGTAATAGGTGGTTCGGAAGGTCTTGATAAGAATATTATTGCAAGAGCAGATAAGGTGTTGTCATTTTCCAAGCTGACTTTTCAACATCAAATTGTGAGATTGTTATTAATAGAACAAATATATAGAGCAAAAAAAATTCAGGAAAATCACCCATATCATAAATAAATTAAGGTAATATAAGATCGATAAATATTTGTTTTTTGAATAATACTATGATAATATACTTTTAATAAGAGGAAACAATATGAAAAAAAATTTTACTTCTAATTATTATTACATATATTGAAAGGGTGCTTCGGCCTTCCTTTCGTTTTTTATTTGGAAGCCTGCAAAACTAATTAGAGTCCTTGGTCTTCCAAAGGACTTTTTATTTTAAGGAGAGAATTATGATTATACAAATGAAATTAGATGCTACTAAAAAGCAATATGAGAAAATCACAAAAGATTTCAGGAACAAAGGGTATCAAATTAAGGACGTATCAAGTAATACAATTTTTGTTTTTGGTTTGATAGGTGATACAAAGTCACTAACTGAAAATGATATTTTTGTATATGAAGGTGTTGCTAAAGTCACTAGAATCCAAACACCTTTTAAAAAAGCAAGTAGACGTCTAAGCAAAACAGATTCGGTTATTAAAATTGGGAGTGATGTAAAAATTGGTGGTGGAAATTTTCAAATTATTGCCGGTCCTTGTTCTGTTGAGAGTGAAGATCAATTCAGAATCATTGCCAAGACTATTAAAGACGCTGGAGGAAAAATAATTAGAGGAGGATCTTATAAACCTCGAACTTCACCTTATTCATTTCAAGGTCTTGAAAAAAAAGGGCTAGAAATAATGAGAAAAATTTCAAATGAATTTGGACTAAAGATTGTTTCAGAAATTCCGTCTTCAGATAAATTAGAAGAGTTTGAAAGATTAGTTGATATGATTCAAGTGGGTGCAAGAAATATGCAAAATTTTTACTTGCTTAAAGAATTAGGAAAATCAAAAAAACCCATAATTTTAAAAAGAGGATTATCTTCAACAATAGAAGAGTGGCTCTTGGCTGCTGAATATATAATTCATCATGGAAATCCGAATGTTATTTTATGTGAGCGTGGTATTCGTACTTTTGAAAACTATACAAGAAATACTTTAGATTTAAGCGCAGTTTTGGCCGTTAAAGAATTATCACATCTTCCAATAATTGTTGATCCATCTCATGCTTCAGGTAAGAATTGGATGGTTGAAAAATTATCCCTCGCTGCAGTATCTGTAGGTTCAGATGGTGTTATGATTGAAATTCATAATGATCCAGAAACAGCGTTAAGTGACGGTGCACAATCTTTAAATTTAGAACAATACATAAAAACTGAAAATAAAATTTCAAAATTTAGAGAAATGTTGAATTTGAAGACATGACAATATTCATAGTGGGTTTAGGACTAATGGGATCTTCTTATGCAGAAAGATTAAGTCAAAAAGGACATACAGTATATGGATTTGATTCTGATTTAAAGGTTTTAGAAAAAGCAATTAATGATAAATTAATTAATAACGATAGCAGAATTGAAAAACTTAAATTATCAGATTTAATTATTTTAGCAGTATATCCTTCAAAAATCGTTGATTTTATAATTAATTACCAGAAACTATTTAAAAAGGGCAGTCTTATCACTGATATTTCTGGTACAAAAGAAAACATGTTAAATAAGGTTGAAGATATTTTAAGAGAAGATGTTTCATATCTATCACACCATCCAATGGCAGGAAGAGCCAAAAGAGGATATGAGTCTAAAGATAGTTCAATGTTTAAAGGTAATAACTTTTTAATAGTAAAAAATAAAAATACATTAAGGTATAATATTGAGATTTTAAAAAGAATTGCAGATGATTTGGGATTTAAAAAGACTCATATATTAACTTCTGATGAACATGATAAAAATATTGCTTATACCTCTCAATTAACTCATATCATAGCGACTGCTCTAATGTGTGGAAATGAAAAAATTTTAAACGAGACCACGGGGGATTCTTTTCGAGACTTAACAAGGATTGCCAATATAAACGAAGATCTATGGACAGAATTATTTTTATCGAATAAAAAAAATCTAATTGATTCAATAGAACAATTCGAGAAGAAGATTAAATTATATAAGGATTTATTGATAACTAAAGATTCTAATCAATTAAAAAAAGAATTAATAAAAGCAAGAAAATTGAGGGTTAAATTTGAAAACAATAAATGAGTTAAGTTACCCGATTCATATTGAAGATTCTAAATTAAATAATTTGCCAAAGCTCCTTAAGAAATATACATATAAAAATAGGGTTTATGTTGTTTCCGATCTAAATGTTTGGAACATTCATTCTAAAAATCTATTAGATTCTTTAAGAAATTTTGATGTTGTTGTAACTCTAATTGAAGCGGGAGAGAAATCAAAAGGATTAGATGGGTTTAATGAATTAACAAAAAGCCTTATAGAAAAAGGAATTTTAAGAGAAGACTTGCTGGTCGCCTTCGGTGGCGGAGTTGTTGGTGATCTTGTGGGTTTTGTTGCAGCAACTCTCTATAGGGGAATAAAATATGTTAACATTCCTACAACAGTCTTAAGTCAAATTGATAGTAGTATTGGATCTAAAGTTGGAATAAATTTTCATGAAGGAAAAAATATACTTGGATCATTTAAGGATCCAAAGTTTGTTTATGTTTTTTTACCTTATTTAGAGACTTTATCAAGAAGAGAATTTAATAATGGTATGGCAGAAGTAATAAAAATAGGTCTAATTTCAGATAAAACTCTTCTAGAGGATATTTTGTTAGAACTTGATACTAAAGTTTTTGTTGAAAAAGCGATAAAAAACAAAATTAAATTCATTTTGGAAGACAAATTTGAAAATAATAAAAGAAAATTATTAAATTTTGGACATACGTTAGGTCATGCTATTGAATCAATGAATAAGTATGAGAACATTAAACATGGTGAAGCAATTTCTCATGGAATTATATACGCTATTAAATTAGGAATAAAAGAAAAAATATCTGACGTAAAAATGCTAAATTATGTTTATGATATATTAAATAGATTTGAATTGTTAAACTTTAAAATTGGAGAATATAAAGAATATTTTAAATATTTTAAAAGAGATAAAAAACAAATCAAAGAAGGAATTCAATTTATATTTTTAAAATCGATTGAAAACCCAAAAGTTAAAGTTATGAGGGGAAAAGATTTAAATGTCGATTAAATTATATCCAAAAAAAATAACAGGTAATGTTCATATAATTGGTTCAAAGTCAGAGTCTCATAGAGCTTTAATTGCTTCAAGTTTGTCTGAAGGAAAGTCAACAATTGAAGGTTTATATTCAAGTAAAGATATTTCTGCAACAAGAAATGCTCTGAAAAAGTTAGGAATATCAATTATTGGTGATTCTATAATTGGAGATACATTTTACTATAACAAATCATACATAGATTGTGATGAATCTGGATCAACTCTTAGATTTTTGATTCCATTAAGCATACACTTTTTTGGAGAAGTTTTTTTTACAGGAAAAAAGAGACTTTTTGAAAGACCATTAGATCAATATGAAGAATTATTTAATTTCGAATTTATTGATAAAAGTAAAACAAAACTAAAAATTACTGGAAATCTTAAATCTAAAAAGTTTGTATTAGATTCATCAAAAAGTTCACAGTTTATTTCTGGGCTTTTATTTGTTCTTCCCTTGCTTGAAGGCACTAGTGAAATAGAGTTTAAATCAGAAATAAAATCAAAAAGCTACATTAATATGACAATAGAAGTTTTAAATAAACATAATATTTCTATTGATTACAAAGAAAACAGGTTGATAATTCCAGGTAGACAAGTATATGAGAATTTCAATCACATAATAGAGGGGGATTTTTCTCAAGCAGCATATTTTTTTGTTGCTGGAACAATTGGTTCATCAATTTCAATTTCCAATTTAAATATAAATTCAAAACAAGGAGATAAAAAAATTTTAGAAATTTTAAAAGAAATGGGTGGCAATGTTATTTATAAGAAAAAAAAATTTTTTATAAATCCATCTAAAACCAGAGGTATTAAAATTGATTTATCTGATATACCTGATCTTGGACCACCGTTAATAATATTAGCATCTTTATCAGAGGGTACTACATCGTTTTACTCTGTAAATAGGTTAAAGTATAAAGAATCTGATAGATTGAATGCAATGCTTAAAATATTAGATAAGTTAAAGGTTAAATACAAACTTTATAATAACTCTCTTTCTATAAAAGGAAGAGAATGGTTTGAAGGTAATGAAGTGTTTTGTACCCAAGGAGATCATAGAATTGCAATGTCATTGGCTATAGCAAGTATTAGATGCAAAAAACCTATAATAATTGATGATGAAGGCGTTGTAAGAAAATCATTTCCAAATTTTTTTGAAATATTTAAGGGTTTAGGAGGAAAGTATGAAAAAATTAGAGAGCTTTAGAGAAGAAATAGACACTATTGATTCAAAAATGAAGGATTTATTTTTATCAAGGATGAAAATAGTAAAAAAAATTAAAGATATCAAGAAGGAATATAATCTAGCTATTTTTGATAAAGATAGAGAAAAAAAACTTTTTAAAAAAAATTTTTCAAGTTGGAATTCAGAAGTTCCGCTTGAGTTTTATAGAGATTTTTTAATTAAAGTCGTAGAATTGTCAAAGGAATATCAAAAATGAATTTAGGATTACTGGGAAAAGATATTAAATATAGTTTATCTCCAAAAATCTTTAAAAAAATATCAAAAATAATGAATATAAAAATCAATTATACTTTAATTGATAAGGAAAAAGAAGTTTTTGATGAAATAATAAATAATTTGAGACTTGGCATTTTGGATGGGCTTAACATAACAAAGCCTTACAAAGAAAAAATTATAAAGTATTGTGACTATGTTTCTGAAGAGGCGTTAAGTATTGGAGCGGTGAACACATTAGTTAGCAGAAATGGAAAAATACATGGTTTTAATACAGACTTGTTTGGGTTTGGAAAGTTGTTTGATTACTTTAACTCATTAGAAAAAGAGATCTATATATTTGGAAACGGAGCTTCTGCAAAAATGGTTGCTAATTTTTTAGAAAGTAAAAATAGAAAATTTAAAATTGTAAAAAGGTCAGTTTCTTCAAGAAAAAAAATTAGTGAAAACGAAATATATTATAATCAATTGCCGTCATCTAATGGATTAGTTATTAATTCATCAATTATTGGTACAGATAAAAATCATAAATCTATGGTAAGTGATAGTCAGTTAAGTAATAAGGAAGTTATAGATCTAGTATATAATTATAAAGAGACTATTTATATGAGAAAAAGCAAAAGAGGAATTAATGGATTAATTATGCTTATCATTCAAGCTTTGAAAAGCTTTGAAATATGGTCTAAAGAAGAAATTCAGATTGATCAATTATTTAAGATAATTAGAGGAGAAATAGTAAATGAACTCAATTGGTAAAATATTTAAAGTGACATTATATGGAGAGTCCCATCAAAAAAGTGTCGGAGTTGTTATTGATGGAATAAGACCGGGACTAAAAATAGACGTTAATAAAATATCAGAAGACCTTTCAAAGAGAAGGCCAAATAAAATTGGTACAACATCAAGAGTAGAAAAAGATAAGTTTATAATAAATAGCGGTCTTTTGAATGGTTACTCTACAGGTTCACCTATAAACATCAATATACCAAATGAGAACATTGTATCATCAGACTATGAAGATATTAAATCTCATCCAAGACCAGGTCATGCAGACTTTGTTTCAAATTATAAATATAAAAATTTTAATGATATTAGAGGAGGCGGTAGATTTTCTGGACGACTTACAGCACCAATAGTTGCCGCAGGAGCTATCGCTAAAATGATAATTCCTATGAAACTTTCTAATGATTTGATACAAGTTGGAAAGTGCAAAGAACCAAGACAATTTGATGAATATTTAAAAAAAATTGCCGAAGAAGGAGATTCAGTAGGTGGATTAATTGAACTAAAAATTTCTAATATGCCAATTGGACTAGGCGAACCTAACTTTTATAAACTTGATGCTGCAATAACAAATATACTTATGAATATACCAGCAGTAAAGTTGGTTTCATTTGGAAGTGCATTAGAAACATTAGAATTAAAGGGTAGTGAGTTTAATGACATAATTATAAACAAAGACGGACAAACAAAAACTAATCATTCTGGTGGAGTTGTTGGGGGAATTTCAAATGGAAACGATATTGTGATAAAAGTTTATGTGAAAGCACCATCTAGTATTAAAAAAATTCAAAACACCTACTCTTATGATAAAAATAATTTAAAAGAATTATCAGTGATGGGAAGACATGATGTTTGTATTGCTAGGAGGGCTGGCATTGTTCTAGAAAACGCACTTGCAATAGTTCTAGCAGATATGTATCTTATTAAGAAAACATATGAATAATAAAAACGAAGAATTTTTAAAGTTTATAGGTGAAACAACAAAAAAAGAATTAAGAAAAATTAACATTGATTCAAAAGAAAAAATTCTTAGATTATTTCCCAAGTCTTATGATGACTTTAATATTACAAACGATAACGATATATTTATTGCAGAAATAACTACTAATCCGCAAACTTCATTTTTTCGAATTCCAAAAACTTCTTTTAAAGCAATAATTAATCATAAAAATTATAATGTCATTATATTCAGAAGAGCATACTTATCAAAAACTTTATTCATTGGGGACAGAGTTCTACTAAAAGGTTCTATAAAAAAAAATATATTTATTGCTAGTGAAATTAAACCAATCAATAAAAAAAATATCCTAGAGCCAA
>JAAZUY010000025.1 GCA_018623895.1 bacterium
AAAAGAATGCTGTTTTGTCGGAAATCCTTGCAGCTTGCTGCATATTATGTGTAACAATTACAATAGAGTATTCTCTTTTAAGATCTAAAATTAAATCTTCAATTTTTTGAGTTGCAACAGGATCAAGTGCACTTGTGGGTTCATCCATTAAAATAACTTGAGGTTCCATCGCAATTGTTCTCGCAATGCAAAGCCTCTGTTTTTGTCCTCCTGATAAGCTCATTGCTGATTTTTTAAGTCTATCTGAAACTTCATTCCATAAAGCTGCTTTTTTTAATGAATTAACTACAATATCATCTAAGACTTTTTTGTCTTTTATACCCTGACATCTTGGCCCATAGGCAACATTATCATAAATACTCATGGGGAAAGGATTAGGTTTTTGAAAAACCATCCCGACTTTTGATCTTAATTCTATAACATCAAAATCTTTAGAGTAAATATTTTTACCTTCATAAAAAATATCTCCATTTAATTTACAGCTAGCTATTAAATCATTCATTCGATTTAATATTCGAATAAACGTTGATTTTCCACAACCAGAAGGTCCTATAAAAGCTGTTACTTCATTACTATTAATATTCATTGTTATATTTTTTATTGCTTGAAATTCATCATAAAATAAGTTAACATTTTTTAACTCAAATATTTTATTGTTTTTTTGTTTTTTTTCCATATAAATTAACTCCAATTCATGTTTCTTTGTAATCTACTTGCAACTATTTTTACAATGATATTTATTATAAATACTACAATTAATATAATTATGGCAATTGCAGAAGCTAATTGAAAATTTGGAGCCTCTCCTCCCATTATAACCCAAATATGAACTGCTAACGTTGAACTTCTTTCTGTAACAATTACATTATCTTTAATTACAGCTCCAACTGCGAATATCAAAGCGGCTGATTCACCCATGATTCTTCCTATTCCAAGTAAAATTCCTGTTAATATTCCAGGAGTTGCATTTGGCAAAACCACATTAAAAACAGTTTGAGTTTTATTTGCTCCTAATGCCAAAGATCCATTTCTAAGATCTCCTGGTATTACTTTTAATGCTTCTTCTGTTGATTTAATTATAGTTGGCAATAGAATGACAGCCATAGTTAATGAACCTGAAAGAATCGAACCTCCAGACGTATTAATCACTCTATTTAACAATGGAACGAATACTGCTGCCCCTAATAATCCGTAAATTATTGACGGAACACCTGTTAGTACGTCGATTAAATTTCTAATTATGTCTGTAAATTTACTCTTAGAAGAAAACTCATTAAAGTAAATTGCAGTTGCTATTCCGATTGGAACAGCCAAGATTAAAGTTAAAACAATTATTATTATTGTCGTGATGATTGATCCTCTGATTCCTCCTCCAACAAATTGAAAAGTCAAGTCATTAATTTCTGTGGATGACTCAAAATTTGCAATCATACTCTCAGCACCATCAGTTAAAAATGAAAATTTTGAAAAATTATCAAATATTACTTTTTCTATCGATGATTTCTTAGGTACTGAAATAATAATTGAATTTCCAAATTCATCCTCATTATTTTTATCTAATGCTGAATTAAATGGACTTTCCGGATGAATATAGTTAACTTCGATAATTTTATGTCCTTCTCTATCGATACTATTGATTAATCCAATACCCCATTTTTCAGAATAATATACTTCTTCATCTAAATCATTATCTAATTGATAAATAGCTGGTCCTTCAGTTAAATATACGTTTGTATTTATCGTCGCTGAATCTCCTGTTATTGTGTCCCAACTTACTAATGAAAATCCAGTTATGAAAACATAAGTGATTATCAAACCTAAAATTAAGGTTCCAATAAAACCAACTGAGTAAACAATAACTGATGCAAGTTTATCAAATTTCTTCTTTTTAGAGTTATTCATCAAGATTACCAATTTTTTTCATTAAATATTTTAAAGTTATATTTGTAAAAAGTATAATGATCATTAAAACAAGTCCAACTGAGAACCTAATATCATAATCAATCCCTGAAGTTTCTTTGATACCCAATAGCATTCTTGAAGTAAGTGTTGTGGTGGTTTCCAAAAGATTGATTGTTACTCCTTTGAAAGCATTCCCTGATACCATCGATACAGCAGTAGCCTCACCTAATGCTCTACCCACTCCAAGAATAACTCCTGCAAAAATACCACTCTTTGCACTTAATAAGACAACTTTGAAATACGTTTGCATAGGTGTAGCAGACAAAGCTAGAGAGCCTTCAACGATATCATTTTTTACTGCTCTTATGGAAGTTTCTGCAACTGCAGTTATTGTTGGTAAAGTCATCATAAATAAGACTAATACAGTTGAAAGCAAGGATAACCCTGCAGCAGTTTGAATATTAAAAAGTCCCCCTATCCAAGATACAATATTTGTTATAACCCCTAGACCTATTACTCCATAAATAATGGATGGGATTGAAGCAAGCAGTTCTACAACAGTTCTTAAAAAATTTGATAATTTTTTGGGAGCAACTTTTGCAATTAACAATGCTGTCAAAACAGCGACTGGAACAGTTAAAATCATAGATAAAAAAACAGCAATAATTGTATTTACAATTGCATATCCAATTCCATAATAGCTAGAGGCACCAACCGGACCTTCTAACCATTGATTGGCTAGGATAAATTCTATTGGGTTCACAGGTTCTAAGCTTACAACTCCGGTTACATTATTAAATCCTTCATAACTTAATAAAAAAGGGGTTAGTCCTTTTAACCCTACAATTATAACGATTATTATGACAAATGAAGCTGAAAAAAGGCTAGCAAAACTAAAAAGAGAGACAAATAATTTATCAATTCTATTCTTTTTTCTTACGCTTTTTTTTGTTATATAACTTTGAACAAAACCCATTTTTTTCCTTTAGACCTATAATAATTAAGAAGTATGATGATAAAATTACTAAATCATTCTTTTTCTTAATCTGTAAGAAACTTCACTTGAAGTCATAAATTCAGACCAAGTAGTTTTAGTTCCTGAGTAAATAGCTTTTAAATCTGATGCACTAAGATCATTTACTGGATTTTCAAGATTAACTATTGCAACAATTGCATCTATTGCTACAACACCTGTTACAAGTCCTGGTTCTGAATCTTTAAATTCTCTTGAAGCAAAACCTATCATTATTGATAATCCATCATCTACACCACTGTTTCCACCATTCAATCCTTTGTATGCATTTGATGATCCTGTATGATTATGTTCTGGAGTAAAGTTTCCCGCTTTTGGTGCAAAATCTGCCGATAAAGCTTTCGCAACTTTTTCAACTGAATCTGAACCACCAAATTTTAAGGTAAGACTGCTATTATCTTCAGCAGTAATTGGATGATCACCTTTTAATGTATCCCAAGGTTGTCCTGATGTAACATCTACAATTCCTCCAGCAGCTTTGATCGTTGCAAGACCTTCCGTTGAGCCCATGTAAGCTAGAAAAGCTTTTGATAATGCTTCATATTCATCTGCTAGTTCACCATAAACGGAATAATCATCACGTAGCATATAATTGAAATTCCTAGCTAAACCATAATCTCCTGATAACACATTTGCTTCAGTAGGTTCAACACCTTCAAACATTAAACCTTTAAATAAGGATGGATTGAGTGTTGATAGCGAAACATAACCTATCGCATATAAATCTTCTTGTACTGCAGAAATAATCTCTGAGTTTCCTGCGATAACAAAATCTTCAACTAATAATGAGTCATCTCCTGCAGCATCTTTGAAATCAATTTTACCCATAAAACCAGCACGAGTCCCACTTGAGGTATCTCTTGTGTAAACTGATATTTTTGAGCTCCCATCGAACATTGCTTCTGCTTCAGTAGTACATGCTGATAAAGTTAACCCGAGAAGTAAAACAAATATTGTGAATATTTTTTTCAAAGTATTTCTCCTTCATTTTTGATTTAATTATATTTGTTCAAATGTAAAGGTTCAATACATCTTATGTAAAGTTTATGTAAAATTATTTAACAAAAACATCATTAAATTGTTTGCTAACTTTAACAAATGTTGTAGATCTAGAAAGTTGCTTTAAATTCGCTGCCCCAACATACGTGCATGTTGATCGAATCCCTCCTAAAATATCGTTTATTGTGCCTTTTACTTTACCTTTGTATGGAATTCTTACAGTTCTTCCTTCGCTCGATCTATAATTAGCCACTCCGCCATGATGTTTATTCATTGCTGTTTCACTACTCATTCCGTAAAATTCAACAAAAAATGTACTTTCGTAAATTTTATTTTTATTTTTATCAACTTTATTTGTATCAACTATTTCTTCTATGATTTTTCCTCCACCTTCATCGTGTCCAGCAAACATTCCACCCATCATAACAAAATCTGCACCAGCACCAAATGCTTTAGCAACATCTCCAGGATTTGTGCATCCACCATCAGAAATAATATGTGCACCTAATCCGTGTGCTGCATCCGCGCACTCAATAATTGCTGATAATTGAGGATAGCCAACACCCGTTTGAATTCTAGTTGTACATACTGATCCTGGTCCTATACCAACTTTGACTATATCTGCACCTCTCAAAATTAGTTCTTGAGTCATGTCTGCAGTAACTACATTGCCGGCAATAATAACGTGTTTTGGATAAGCCTCTCTTACTTTTTGAACAAAGTTTCCAAAACTTTCGCTATATCCATTCGCCACATCAATACATATAAATCGAATAGCAGGAAATTTTTCTAATATTTGATTTAATCTTTTGTAATCATTATCACTTGTTCCTGTTGATACAGCAAAATTATGAAAATTTAATTGAGTATTATATCCCTCAAAATCCTTGACATTATAACTTTTTACTAGACATGTAAATAATTTTTCTTTACCAAGCTCAATTGCCATTTCAAAACTACCTACTCCATCCATATTCGCAGCCATAATTGGGATTCCTGAATACCTATATTTGCTGTGTTTGAAAGTAAATTCTCTTGTAAGAATTACTTCTTTTCTAGAACTTAATGCTGACCTTTTAGGTCTGAACAAAACATCTGAAAAATCTAATTTTTTATCTGCTTCAATTCTCACAAATCTTTCTCCTTAAAAATATTATTTACATTAACTATGATATCACAAATACTTTCTATAACAATTTTGTACTTTTTAAGATTTTTATCAGAGACAATGTTCTTTTTTAAATTCCTCAAGTCTACATGTGTCATAATCAAATCAATCTCAGCTTTTTTATTCTCAAAAAGCATACCACTAATTATTGTTTTGCTTTGATTTCTTAAATTGTCAAAAATATTTTTGATGTTTTTATCAAGATTTCTATCAGTTAAAAATAATTGATATCCAGAATAATGATATTTAAAATCATATTCGATTTTTGGTTTCCCGGTAAGTAAAAATTGTGTTTTCAACTCTTTTTTTATATTAATTTGAATTGATATTTTAAGCTCTTTATTCCCATTAATTTTTTCTTTCTGAAAGACAATTGATTCTAATTCATTTGACTTGATTTTGATTATTGGTCTAGATTTTCTTTGAATGTTCTGTTCAAAATTATTTAGTACATCAATTTCAAATCCGTAATTAGTAATTTTATGATCGTTGAAAAATCTTTTGAAAAAAATCTTTTTAAAAATCTCTGAAGACTTTTCTAAATACTTCTTTGTATTAACAATATATTTTTTTATCCCTAGAAATATTATGAATAAAAATAGAATTTCAATAGTAAATAAAATTAATAAGTTCAACTTTAAAAACAATAATGTCAATGAGTATATTGTAAAGTTAATTAAAATTATAAAATAAATAAATTTTAAATTAGGTTTTTTTATTTTTGAGAAGGATGCTTTATAAAGCTTTTTGTCGAGTTCGTACATAATTATTCTACTTTTGTTTTGATCTTACAAGAGGAAAAAAAATAGATTTGAATTGCATCTTTTTATCTAATTCTACTCCATTGTAATCAACGTGATCAAATTTTTTAAAAATTTCTATTTTTCCATTTTTTAAACTTCTTATTATTTCTACTGCTTCCATTTTTGCTTCGTTAAAGAGTTGAGGAACTGACTTATTTTTGATTTTACCGTCAACTGGATTTTTCCAATTATTTTGCTCTAAGTTTAATACGTCGATTTTTTCTTCGTTAATTAGATTTTTTGGGTGACTTGAAGCATAAGCTTGAGAGTTTTTTGAAAAAAATAAACCTAATAGATTTCTTTTAATCCCAAATCTATCATAAATTATAGAGTAAATTTTCTTCATATCTATTAATGAATTTAAAAAATCTCCTTTTTCCACTTTTAAATGATAGACAGATTGGTACATTATATCTATTTGACTTATGATTTTTTTGTTTAATTTTAAATACTTAACAAAGGTAAATTCATTTCTTTTAATCTCTTTAATTCTTAACATTTCTACATCGATTAAAGTTTCTAAATGAGAATGAAAAATGTCATATGGATGTGTCAAATCACCCTTTGAATCAAAACCAGATCTATAATAAACATAAGGATGAATTTTTCTATCGAGAATATAGTGAAGTACAGCACCTAAAGCATAAACTTTCATTTCTTCATTTTTTTTCAATGAGTACATATACAACTCTTGAAGATTTTTTCCTGGACTCTTGGAATGGAAATAGCTACCTAATCCTCTAATTCTCTCCTTATCCTGTTTATTATTCCATGGTAACATAGAATAGAAAAAGAAAGGATCTGGACCCTGATTTGCTACCATAAAAAGATTTTTATATTCTTTTAGCGCTGGAAATTCATCAGAAAAAAAATTCATAATTTCTAAAGCAAATAATTGATGAGTTATGACAGCTGGCATAGAATTCCTCCACTTAAATAGTATAGCATAAAAAAAAAATGATTTTTTATGAATAAAGACTGATTTTTACAATTTATTACATAATTGAAATTAATTTGATTATTATTCTGTTAAGACTTGATTTTTAGCCCAAAATAAATATATAATTATTTTAGAAAGAGGTATTTTATGAAAAAAATTTATTTACTTATTACAGTCTTAGCATCTATATTTGTTTTGAGTTCATGTCAAGCATCTGATCCTTTAAGAGTAGCAATGGATTTAAGATATCCTCCATTCGAAACAGTTGATGAAATGAACACTCCAGAAGGTATTTCTGTTGATATCGCATATGCTTTTGGTGAGTATATTGGACGTGATGTTGAAATTGTTAATACATCATTTGGTGCAATTATACCAGCATTAGAATCTGGTGAAGTTGATATAGCAATCGCTTCTATGAGTTACACAGAGGCTAGAGATGAAAAAGTCGACTTCTCTGATTTTTACTTTTATTTTAAGATTATTACATTGGTAAATAAAAGCTGGGCAGAATCAAACGGTATCACCGAAGATTCAAGTATTGAAGATTTAGCTAATTCCGGTGGTTCATTCACTGGTATTGCAAGTCAAGTTTCAGTGAGCATTCCTGAATCGTATGGTTTAGAAGTTTTAGAAGCTGCAGATCTTGCAACTGCTACCGAGAATGTAGTTCAAGGTACAGCAGATGTTCTTCTAATGAGTGCAAACCCTGTTGTTCAAGCTTACAAAGCAAATCCAGAAGAGACAATGGTTGTGTGGTCTTCATGGAAGTCTTCTCCT
>JAAZUY010000026.1 GCA_018623895.1 bacterium
ATGATTGGATTAGTTTTTTCAGGTTGTGTACAAAGAGAAGTTAAGTGTGGTGCAGGAACAACAATTGTTGATGGAAAATGCGTTCCAGCAGAAACTGATAATGAAGATCCCAACGATAATGAAGATCCTAACGATAATGAAGATCCTAACGACAATGAAGATCCTGATGATAATGATGGATCTAATGAAACGCCAAGTAATGCTTTAGAATTAATGGGTACATCAGACTTTAGCAACTCCGATATTAGTGCATGGACATTCGAAGGTAACGTATCTCTGACACATGATGCTCAAGGATATTTGATTGCCAATGTTTCTGCTTTTACTGGGGAATTTTATCAAGACAATATTACTTTGCGTAATCTTGTTACACAAGAAGGGAATACTTATACAATTAGTTTCACTGCAAGAACTGATATTGAAGGCGGAAGAGATGTACAATTTTTTTTAGAAGACACTGATGCAGGATTTCTGAAGTATTTTTTAGAAACAGAAACACTAACAAATGATTTTCAAACATTTACTTATACTTACATTTCTACATCGGGTAATTATGATACCACTTTAGGTATATTTTTAGGGAATATGGAAAATGGAAAATTGGGAAATGTAATTATTGACGAGATAATTATTACTAAAACAGAGGGACTTCAAGGTACAAAATTAGAAGATTTAGATAATCCACTATTTGATAGTAATGATATTTCTGCTTGGACTTATGAAGGGAATATCACTCTTTCTTATGATGAAGAAGGATATTTGGTTGCTGATGTTTCAGATTTCACAGGAAATTTTTGGGAAGATAACATTACTTATCGAGATTTAATAGTAGAGGCATGGACTACTTATACGATCACGATTATATTAAAGAGTTCAGTTGAAAGAGATGTTATTTTGTTTGCGGAAGACACTGATGCTGGATTTGCAAAATATGTTGAGTCTACATTTGCTGTAGGTACAGATTGGACTACAATAGAAGTTACATTCAGACCTACTGAAGATAATGCTGACACAACAATTGGCTTATTTTTAGGTTTAATGGATGGTGCAACATTTGGGGAAATTATGATAGATTCAATCGTCATTACTGCAGTCAAAACATTCAATTAAGGAGGAAATGTTGAAAAAAGCATTTAGTATTTTGATATTTATTTTATCAGTATTCTTTCTGACCGGTTGTAGCGTTGAAACAGTGACATGCGGTCCAGGGACCATTATAAAAGATGGTAAATGTACTGCTCCAGATCCAGATGATAATTCAAACGGAAATACTCTTCTTAATTGTGATTCGTTAGAAGGTACAATTTTTTATGAAGCAAATTTTGATCAATTACAATCTGTATTTGTAGATAATGAAGCTGGAAACATGCACAATGCAAATAACTTTGTTATTTGGGGTAAAATTAGTGGTGTTCCTGTCTTAAATAATGTTGAGGTAGAAAATGGATCATTAGTTATTAGTGGATTAGAAGGATCTCAATTAGATCCCTATTATGATACTGGATTAGGTTATCAATTTTTTAATTTTGAGACAGATGTCACATATACCGTATGTACAATTATTGAAGGTCCATCCGGACAATACCTTACTTCAGAATTAGGAATATATTATGGTAATGGTGTAAGGGATGATGTTTTGATGAACGGAGAGAAGCAAGTAATTGTACAAAGTTTTAAACCGACTTTGACTACAAATGTAGATTTTGGACAATATGTTCTTTTTACCGGAAATATTGCAGGAAAATTTACGGTTTATTCGATTAAAATTATTATAAATGAATAAAAGGAATTAAAATAAAAAAAGCCTCTGAGGAGGCTTTTATTTTAGTTCTAATATTAAGTTAGTAAAATACCTATGAATACAAACCAAGCTAATATAGATTTACCAAACAAGCTTAGCCATACGTATACTTTTTCCCCGAAGAGATAGTTTGACCATTTTCCAATTTTTTTATATTGCAAAATTTGATTTAATGCAAACATATTAAATACTAAGAAGTAGAATATTAATCCAGGAATAACAAACCAAGGCAATAAAGATAAATCTCCATTATTAAGCATGTAAATTATAATAATTAGCCATGGAGCTAAACCAGCAATCCATCCAAAATAATGTGGGGTCCAATCGGTTTTTTTTCTATTTTCAGGGTTCATTTTTTCCATGAGAAGTCCAAACAAGTTCATGAGTCCATTTATTATGAATATTAAAAGTATTCCTTCTAATGAAAAGATGCCAAACATTGTTGCTAATAATACTATCATTATTGAAGATGATAATGCATATTCATACCATCTGAAAACATTAATTCCGTTTTCTATTTGTGTTTGATATTTATTTCTAAATGGCCCAGCTATTAAAAAGTGAAATAAAGCACTTAGAAGAAGGAATGCGGCGACCATTAGTGCAAAGGGAAGTTCAAACAATTCCTGAGTAACTGGACCGTATGTACCGTCCTCAAACACTTCCAAAAATCTTGCATAAACTTTAGGTTTAAAACTTCTAAATTCATCTACACTAAGTCCTAAAAAAACCATGAAGCTTCCTTGAATTAAATGTAGTAATCCCATTTTAAAATTAAATTTTAATAATTTTTTCATATTCACTCCTTTTTTTTAATATATCATAAAATTTATTTATTTTTTAATAAAGATCAGAATACATTATTGTTACATAATTGCTTAAATAATTTTGACAAAGCAATTTCATGACTCTATAATATAATTAGAGGTAGTTTTTATGATATTTAGGATTCTTAACAATGGTTTTAAAATACCTGTTTTAGGAACTGGAACAAATACATTTGGGAAAGAAAATAAAGATTTTTTTGGGAAAATTAATTTCGATACAAAAGAGTTAAAAAAAGCTATAGAATTAGGATATAGGTTAATTGACACTGCTATTTACTACAGAAACGAAAGTGTGGTAGGAAAAGCAATAAAAGAATCAAATATTGATAGATCTGAATTTTTTATAACATCAAAAATACCAGAAAAAAAAGAATATACAGAGAGTGATGATCTAGTTAAATTTCATATTTTTAAATCTATTAAAGCTTTGGGAGTAGATTATATTGATTTATATCTAATGCATTTCCCTCTAGATTTGAATGATGATAATTTAAGAGTTTGGAAAGTTTTAGAATCATTTGTGGAAAAAGGATTGATAAGGTCTATAGGTGTTTCCAATTTTAATGAAGAACAATTATCTTTTTTAATTAAGCATTCAAAAATTAAACCAACTGTTAATCAATTTCAATCCTTCCCTGGAAGACATCAGCAATCATTGATAGATTTTTGTAAAAGAAGTGATATCATTCCAGAAGCGTATCATTCCATCGCTAAAATAAACGAAGTTAACAAAGAAAAACTTATTAAAATAGCAAAAAAATATAACAAGTCATGGACACAAATAGTATTGAATTATCAAGTAAATGAAGGATTAATTGCGATACCTAAATCCCATAATCCTATACATCAAAGTCAGAATATCGATATATTTGATTTTAAATTATCAGTCCAAGATATTAATAGTATTAGATCGATGTAAATAAGGAGGTTTTAAAATGATTTACGTATTAATTGTAGTGGGATTAGTTTGCTCTAGTTTTCTATTTTCTGGGTTTTTAAATGTTCTTAATTATAGACATAAAGACCAGCCTATTCCAGATTTAGTTTCAGATATCTATGATGAAAAGAAATACTTAAAATGGAAAGCATATTATATGGAGAATTTTAGATTTTCGTTATTTAATCAAATTATAAGTTTTCTTATGACGATGCTTTTATTACTAACAGGTTTTTTCCCTTTTTTAGATTCAATTTCAAAAAACTTATCTTCAGATCGATACATTCAATTATGGATTTTTATTGCATTATTTATGACTATAGGTTTCATTATTGATAAGTTTATGGCTTATTATAAAGTGTTTACTATTGAAGAGAAATACGGATTTAATAAGAGAACAAAGAAAATATTCTATTCTGATTCTATAAAGGAATATTTATTAGGAGTTTTCTTTATAGGACTATCGGCAGTAGGTTTTTTTGCTTTATATAATAACGCAGGTGTTATGTTTTATGTTTACGGATGGATAGGATTGGTTTTAATAATAATTTTAATAAATATATTATATGTTCCATTATTAGTTCCAATATTCAATAAACTCAAACCGCTAGAAGAAGGCAAATTAAAAGATGATATTGAGAGCTTTGCTAAAAGTGTTGGATATACAGTTTCTAAAATAAGTGTAATGGATGCGTCTCGAAGATCAAGTAAAATAAACGCATTTTTCTCAGGATTTGGAAAATTTAAACATATCGTTTTATTTGATACATTAATTGAAAAACTTACTACAGAAGAGGTTGTTGCAGTTTTGGCCCATGAAATTGGACACAGTAAAAAGAAGCACGTTCTAATTAATTTATTTACAACTATAATTCAATTTGGTATTTACTTGTTTTTTCTTCTTGTTCTGCTATCAAATTTAGGTTTCAGTACTGCATTTGGATTTAGTGAATTAAATTTTGGATTTATTTTGATATTATTTATAGAATTTATTAAAGTTTATGGGTTGATTGTTTCACCTTTTTTATCTGGATTAAGTAGAAAAGCTGAATATCAGGCTGATCACTATGCTGCCACAAAGTATAAAAAGGAACCTATGATAAGTGCATTAAAAGTGTTATCAAGAGAAAACTTTAGTAATTTAACACCACATCCATTTTACGTGAAAATGACTTATAGTCATCCACCTACCTATGATAGAATTAAAGCAATAAAAAAAATAATTTAATGGAGATTAGTTTGTATGAAAATAGGAATAATTTTAGGAAGTACAAGGAAAGTAAGCAAAAGCACTGTAATAAGCGAGTGGATTCTTGATAAATCAAAAAATGAAGAGTCTCAATTTGAAATAATAGATTTGGTTCAATACAATCTTCCATTTATAGGAACATCTGATGACAAATCTGGAGTTCAAAAGTGGGATAAAAAACTTATGGAATGCGATGGTTTCATTTTTGTGACTCCTGAATATAATCATAGTATATCCGGCGCTTTAAAAAATGCATTGGACTCGGCAAAGTCAAGTTGGGCAAATAAGGCAGCTGGAATTGTTAGTTATGGTGGTTCAGGAGGTGCTAGAGCTGCAGAACACCTTCGAGGAATATTAGCAGAACTTCAAGTTGCAACAGTAAGATCGCATGTCTTAATATCAACTTATGATGATTTTAATGATGGAATTTTCAAACCTAGAGAATCTCATAATATAAAAATGGATAATTTATTCAAACAAACTCTTTCATGGTCAAAAGCATTAAAAACAGTAAGATAAAAAAAAGCCTTAATGGCTTTTTTTATAAATTCTTTTCATCATTTTTATCAAAATCTTCTTCGGTAAGCGGTATTCCTTCAAAAGATAGAAATAATTCCGTACCGTCTTTGAATTCAAAATAATATCCAAAATCAAAGACTTTTATCTTATTTATTTCAAGATCAGGAAAGTTTGAAAGCAAGTATTCTTTTATTACCTCAGGTAGATTATCAAAATTAAAACTCTCAGCATTTGTTTCTTCATAAACTCCTTCTGCTAAAAAAACTCCTCTATAATTGAATTTAAGTTTTAAATTATTGTTTAGATAGATATCATATCCTCTATGTCTTTTCATCACTTTAAGTATTTCATATTCAGAGTAATTTTCTTGAATGTAATTTAATATTGACTCGTTTAAATCTTCAACCTCAATTAGATATCCGCGACCCCTGCCAGGATGCTCTTTATGATCATGAATATCAGAGTAAATAAATTCTCCTAATTCGTTGAATACAAGTTCAATTCTTCCAGTGATTTTTAATATGAACAACTCCTCTTTAAAGTATGCATAAAGCAATTCATAACCCTCATAGTTAGCCTCTAAGTATTCAACAATTGAATTAGGTAATTCATCCAACGATAGTGAATTGCGATTAGTTTCCTTGTCTCTTTTTTCTCTATAAATAGCTTTAATGAATTCGCCTTCAATTGTAAAATATAGTTTATGACCTGAGTCTAATTTAATTTCGTATTTTCTTTCATCAACTTCAGCACGTAAAATAGATGATTCTGGATAATTTAAAGTTATAAATTCAATAATCGATGAGGGAAGTTCATCGGTTAAAACCTCAACTTCGTCATCCTCATAGTCTCTTTCAACGTGGCCTTCAGATCCTTCTTTTTCATTATCGCCCTTCATTATAATCTCGTAAACATAAGAGGATGTTTCTTCATCAAAAACAACAGAAATTCTTGCCATACCTCTTTCTCTTTCACCATCTTTGTAAACATTATACATAAGTTTTAGGATCATATTTTCTTCTTCGTTTTCAAGCTTAAACATATATGTAGATTTTTCATTTTCAGAAAATGTAGATAAAACAAATCTTGTTTCATTTTCTTGAGTTTCAACTTTTATATTATCTTCACTTACCTTGACTCCATCAACAATTGTTGAAATTCTAAATTTGCTTTCAGCACCCTCAGATTTATATTCATTTCTGATATAGTTTAATTCATCTAACATAACTTTAAATATAAATTTCTCTTCTTCGTTATCTAGCATTTTCATTCCGACAACATCGTACTCTTCACCGTCTCTAATAACATAACCAGTTATTGTATAAAAAGATTTTTCATCTGTTGATTCTGGTAATAATTCCAAATTATATATTAGTTCAACAGAAACTCTATCACCTGTAATTCCAGCCATTGTATAACTTGTTTTTAACGGAAATTCTTCATCCCCGCTTTCAGAGTTTTCAATAACTAGAGCATCTTCATTAAGTAGTTTCTCAAAAACGTTTAAGTAAGGCTCAATATCTTCAATTGTTTTAACTTTAAATTTGTTTCCTCTCCAACCTTTGTGTCTGACGCTATAGACGGAACTAAGATTAAGAACATTTGTTAAGCCATAGTCAACAGTCTCAATAAGTGGTTCAATCTCGGGTGCAATGCTTGAAGAAGTAATCGCAGATAAAGCCATAATTTGTTCATCATCTCTCAAATCGAAATTTGTAACTGCAGTGACATCTCCATCATTAAGATCTTGAGAAGTGCAACCTGCAAAGACAAATGATAGTAATAGCAACAAGAATAAATATAATTTTTTCATTTAATCCTCCTGTGTGTATATAATACGAAAAAGCTTATAAAATTATTGGTGATTGTAAATATTATACTAAAATAATGTTTTTTTTAAAAATGTAAATTTATATGTTACAATGTAACATATAAAAATATTAGCATTCATAAGATGTAAAGGATATAAAATTTGAGAACAAATCAAATTGAAATTTATAGAAATAGAATTTTAGATGTTTGTAAGAAATCCATTGATGATCAGACTTTCTTTGAAAAATCTCTTTTTGAAATTGCAAGAATTGCTAAAGTTTCAAGAATGACAATTTACAGACATTTTTCTAATAAAAGTGAAATTATAAAAAATCTATTAAATAATTATGACTTGGAA
>JAAZUY010000027.1 GCA_018623895.1 bacterium
AATTCATTGAGTCACGTTGATTTTATGTTTGGCACAAAAGATATGAATATATCAGGTATAAAAGAGAATGGAGAAAAAGTAGATTTTTTTATTGATGGAGAGTTTTCAATTTGATTTTACTAGAATCCTTTTGGTTTTCAATTAATGCTATCATTCCAATTGTCTTTTTTATATTCTTAGGATATATTCTAAGAAAAAAAGCATATATAGATAAAAACATTTCATCTATATTAAATAGATATATATTTTATTTTGGATTGCCAGCACTGTTTTTTTTCAATGTATATAATATCAAAACATTAAAAAATATAGATTTGTCAAAACCTATCTTGCTTTCAATAGCTATACTTGTGATTTATTTTTTAAGTTTTCTTTTTAAATCTAAAAAAAATGACTCAGCAATTATAAGAATTGCGATGCTTAGAACTAGTTATGCCATGATTGGTGTTACATTAGTATCTTTTTTTTCAAATGATGTAGCATTTGAATATGTTGGGATTACGTCTATATTTGTAATTCCAGTAGTTAATACTCTCACGCTAGTCTTACTATTTAGAAAAGAAGATTACGAAAAGAATAATCAATACATTTTTAAATTATTGAAAGAAATATTTTTAAATCCTCTTCAAGTGAGTATTTTTCTAGGTATAATTTTTGTTTTAGGGAAAACATTTTTTATTTATAATAATGGTCAACCTATCATTTTAATTGAACGAGATATACCTTTTATGTATACTATAATTAGGTTATTTTCAATAACTGCTTCTCCAATTGCACTTTTATCTTTGGGGTCTCAATTCGATCTAAGTGAAGTTAAAAAAAACAAAAAAGAAATTTTATTGTCTATAACTTTAAGAAACATTGTTATTCCTGTTTTAATGGTTTCTGTTATAACGTATTTATCTTATCTAGATAAAAGTTATATTGATATAATTCCCTCGATCATTGCAGTATTTGCATCTCCAGTAGCTGCATCAACTCTAGTTTTAGTTGAAAGGTTTAAACAAAATTATGTTCTGGCGGGTCAAATAGTTGTTTGGACAACAATATGTTCTTCAGTTACACTTTTCGTTATATTAACATTTTTAAGAATAGTAAATTTAATTTAAAGGAGAAAAAAATGGAAAAAAGAATTAAATTATTTGGTGGTGTATCAATTCTCGCTGGTATTATGATTGGCTCAGGGATATTTTTCTTAGGTGGGCAGATTTTATCAAGGGTTGGCAATTCATTGCTACTCTCATTGCTCGCATGGCTAGTAGGTGGACTTATAACACTTTTTTCTGCTCTTACTTATGCTGAATTAGGATCTTTGTTTCCAGAAAATGGCGGATATTTTGTTTATTTGAGCAAAGCATATGGTAAAAGAACAGCATTTCTATCAGGGCATATGAATTTAGTTCTATCTTCTTCAGGAAGTATCGCGTTGTTAGCATTATTTTTTGGTCAATTTATTGCTTTTATTGTTCCAGGTTTAGGCGCAGGTGGAGCAACATGGCTAGGTGTTTGGGCAATTGTAATCTTAACGATCGTTAACTGGATGGGGTTAAAAGCAGGTGTTGTTACACAAGTCATTTTCATGGTTGCTAAAATTATACCTATAGTTATGGTAATACTTATGGCGTATGTAGCTGGTGATGTTATACCTGAGACAACAAGTGTATTATCTGAGATGACTTTTTTTGAGATTTTAATTGGTTTTGGATTCGCTGTAGTAGGAACACTATGGGCCTATGAAGGTTGGACTAATTTGAATGCAATTGCTGGAAATATGAAGGAACCTAAAAAAGATTTACCTAAGGCTCTTTCAATATCAACTATTGGAGTAATGATAGTTTATGTCCTCTTTATTTTTTCAATGTATCGTCTAGTTCCATATCAAACAATTGTTGAAACGAATGAAGCTGGTGGATTTTTTATATTCAATGCAGCGTATGTATTGTTTGGAGAGGCTGGCTTAGGAGTGATAATGATCTCTGTAGCAATTTCAGTTTTTGGAGCATTAAATGGATCTATCATGGTTTTCCCAAGGGTATATCAAAAAATGTCAAAAAATGGTCTTTTCTTTAAAGTTTTTTCTAAAGAAAATGAATTTAAAGTTCCAGGATATTCATTATTGATTTCCTCTGGTATTGGTTTAACTTTGCTTTTATTAGGTTTTGATATTGATGCTTTATTGACATTTGTTGTATTTGCCGGATTGATTTTTAATACATTGATTTTCTTTTCTGTATTTAAATTTAGAAAAACGCACCCAATTAAAGAACACCCAAGATATCAGGTCTGGGGTTATCCAACTGTTCCAATAGTAGCGATTGTAAGTATGGGTATGCTTTTAATTGCAACTCTAGTAGAAAGCTTTGTTCCATCTCTTATTGGTGTAGCAGTTCTTGCGGTAGGATATTTAATAGTTAGATTAAAAATCAAAGAACCAAAAAAACGAACTTTAAAGAGTGGTTCAACTGAATCAACTCCACAAAAAAAATCCTAATTAGGATTTTTTTTTATAAACAACTCATCATTTTTATAAGAAATAATAAATGGATCGTGAACATTTAATTCATTTGAAATAACTTTTTTTGCTATAAATGTTTCTATTGTCCTTTGAATAAATCTCTTTATTGGCCTAGCACCATATTCCTCATTATATCCATTTTTTATCACATACCTTATTATAGTTTCGTCAAAAGTTATTGAAATTTTTTCATTTTTTAATCTTTCAGAAAGTTCATACAACATCTTTTTAGCTATATCCGTTTGTATTTTTATGTTTAAACTATTGAATAGTATTTTTTCATCTATTCGATTTAAAAATTCAGGTTTAAAAGTTTTTTTCACATCTTCAAAAATTCTTTCTTCAGAAAATTCGTTTTTTGATAATATATGTGAGCTTCCAACATTCGAAGTTAAAATAATAATGGTATTTTTAAAATCAACTGTTCTGCCTTGGTTATCTGTTAACCGCCCATCCTCCATAATTTGAAGAAGCAAATTAAAAATATCAGGGTGGGCCTTTTCGATTTCATCAAAAAGAAGAATTGAATAAGGTTTTCTCCTCACAGATTCTGTTAATTGACCTCCTTCATCATGGCCAATATATCCAGGTGGAGAACCTATAAATTTTGATATGCTGTGGGCCTCCATAAATTCACTCATATCAAATCTAATCATATTTTTTTCACTGTCAAACAATACATCAGCCAAAGCTCTTGCAACTTCAGTTTTACCTACCCCTGTTGGACCAAGAAATAAAAAAGTTCCAATTGGTTTGTTTTCATCTTTTATTCCAGCCCTTTGTCTTATTATTGCATTTGAAACATGCTCTAATGCATGGTCCTGGCCTAAAACTCTTTTTTTTAATAGTTTTTTCAAATTAATTATTCTCTCTTTATCCCCAGTCATTAATTTTGTCACTGGGATATGAGTCCATTTTGAAACGATTTCTGCAACCGTTTCTTCAGTCACTTTTTCTTTAATAAGTGAATCAATGGATTGGTTTTCTTTTTCAAAAAACATAATTTCATTAGTTATTTCCGGGATTAATTTATACTGAATTTCCGCAGCTTTTTCATAATTAGAAATATTAAAGGAGTTTTGTAAATCCTGTTTTAATTCCTCTAGTTTTCTTTTTTTATTTTTGATATCTTTTAGTTGTAATTTTTCTTTTTCCCATTTTGATTTTAATTCTTTCTTTTTTGAGTTCAGCAAATCAAGATCTTGCTCAATTTGTTTTAAACGATTTTTTGATAGTTCATCAGACTCTTTTTTCAAGGCTTGTTTTTCAATTTCATTTTTAGTAATTTTTCTTATCATGTCATCTAATTCTGAAGGCATCGAGTCTATTTCCATTCTTATAGATGCGCATGCTTCATCAATTAGATCAATTGCTTTGTCGGGCAAAAAACGATCTGAAATATATCTATTTGATAATTGAACCGCAGCAATTATTGCTGGATCACCAATTGTAACACCGTGATGTGCTTCAAATCTTGATTTTAACCCCCTTAAAATAGAGATTGTTTCAGACGGGTTAGGTTCTAAAATCATTACTTTTTGGAATCTTCTTTCTAATGCTGTATCTTTTTCAATATATTTTTTATATTCTGAAAGTGTTGTTGCGCCGATACAATGTAATTCGCCGCGTGCCAACATTGGTTTAAGCATATTTGAGGCATCGAGTGCGCCATCAACTCTCCCCGCACCAACTATTTGGTGAACCTCATCGATAAATAAAATTATCTCACCATTGGATTCTTTAATTTTATTTAATATTGTCTTAAGACGCTCTTCAAACTCCCCTCTATATTTTGCACCTGCAACTATGGAAGCTAAATCTAACTCATATACTGTTTTATTTTGAAGACTAACTGGAACATCTTTTTCTACAATTCTCGATGCTAGGCCTTCTGCAATTGCTGTTTTACCAACGCCAGGTTCGCCAATTAAAATCGGATTATTTTTTGTTTTCCTCGACAGTATTTTTATTACACGTCTTATTTCTTCATTTCTACCAATAATAGGATCAATTTTACCCTTTTTAACCTCATCAACGAGGTTTCTACCATATTTTGCTAATAAATCAGGATCGTTTTTGAGACTGTCAATTTGATTGATTTTCATACTTCCCCCTTTGGCAGTCTAGTTAATTGACTGCCAATTATATATTACAACAAAATTCTAGCACTGTCAATAATAAAGTGCTAGAATAATTTTAAAAAATCAATGTTGACTTAAATTAATACATAAGTTATAATTAAACAGCATTATGTGGCCCTGTAGCCAAGTGGTAAGGCGCGGCACTGCAACTGCCATATCGTCGGTTCGACTCCGATCGGGGCCTCCAAATTGATTTTTAGTGTTTATATATTCGATATAAGCACTATTAATTTTTATATATATATTTTCATTAGAAGTATCAAATTCAAAAATATATATGTGTTATAATATAGTAAAAGTAAACTATAAGAGGCTTTTATGGAAATATCTGGAATATCTATAAGTGAAGGCGTTGTAATAGAAAAAGTATTGATTCTTTCAAGAAAAAAAATTAAATTAGAAAAAAGAAAAATCCAAAGCATTAAAGAAGAAGTTAACAAATTTGAGTTAGCTGTTAAAAAAACAGTTCAAGAATTAAAAGAATATAAAAAATATACTGAAAAAAATTTAGGAAAAAATCAAGCCCAGATCTTTGAAGCACATATTGAAATAGCTAAAGATCTTCAAATATTAAATGAAGTAAAGACTCTTATAAAGACAAAAAAAGTTTCTGCAGAACTAGCATATGAGAGTATATGTAAAAAATATGTAAAGTTGTTAATGTCCTCTAAAGAGTCTTTTTTTCAAGATAGAGCAAACGATATAAATGATGTATCATTTAGACTATTATCAAATCTTCTTGGAGAAAAAAATCCAATTGAAATTAAATTAAATAAAAATGTTATAGTTGCTTCTGAAGAACTGTTGCCAAGCGATATTGTTTTTTTAAATCAACCGAAAGTAAAGGGTTTTATTACTATCAAAGGTGGAAGAAATTCCCATGTTGCAATTATGGCAAGGTCACTCTCAATTCCAGCTATTTCAGGAGTTGATTGTTATTTAGAAGATCTAGATCGAGAAAATAAAGTAATTCTTGATGGTTTTGAAGGCAAGATTATTTTGGATCCTTCAAAAAACCTAATAAAACAGTATGAATATAAGATCGAGACGAATAAAAAAAAGAAAAAAGATTTAGAAAAATATATAAATATAGAGCCAAAAACAATTGATGGCAGAAGAATATCTTTAAATATGAATATTGGTAATTCTTTAGATATAAAAAAAATCAATCCTAATTCTACAGATGGAATCGGTTTATTTAGAACTGAGATGTTACATTTTGATAAGAATGAAGAACTTGATGAAAAAAAACAAATTGAAATATATTCAAATGTTTTAAAAAAGATGAGAAATAAAAGAGTTGTTATAAGAACATTTGATTTTGGAAGTGATAAAAATCCATTTTTTGTAAAGAAAGAGGAAAATCCATCTTTAGGTTTAAGAGGAATTAGATTTAGTTTAAAAAACATTGATAATTTTAAAATGCAGTTAAGAGCATTGATAAAATCTAATGTTTACGGAAATTTATCGATATTATTTCCAATGATAACTACTTTGGAAGAATTTCATGAAGTGAAAAAGATATTTTATGATGTGTGTAAAAAACTTAATTATTCAGAAAAAAAAATTAAAATTGGTGTAATGGTAGAAGTTCCATCAGTTGCCCTGAATATAAAAAAATTTTTAAAAGAGGTAGATTTCATAAGCATAGGAACAAACGATCTTTTACAATATATTTATGCTTCTGACAGGTTAAATCAAGATTTAGAGTATCTTTACAAACCATTTGATCCGTTGGTCTTAAATTTAATTAATGATGTAAAAAATGAAGCCAACAATCATAGTGTGGAAACTACTATTTGTGGGGAGATGGCAAGTGATCTAAAATCATTATTATTACTCATTGGTTTGGGATTAAAAAGTTTCTCAGTAAATGAAAGTATTTATCTTAAGATAAAATCAATATTAAGATTGGTAAAATATGAGGATCTTAAAATTATAGCTAAAAATGCTTTAAAATCTGAAAATGAAGAAAATGTAAAGATAATGATAGAAGGCTATATAAAAGAAAATAAGATTCTAGGCTAGAAAGGGGAACAAATGAAAATAGGTTTTTTTATTGATAACTTTTATCCTATGGTTGATGGTGTTGTTAATGTTGTTGATAACTATGCAAGAAGATTATCAGAAAAACATGAAATAATAATTTTTGCACCCGAAGCAGATGACAAAAACTTTAGAGATGATTATCCATATGAAGTCATAAGATGTAAAAAAATACAACTTTTAACAACAGATTATCAACTTGCAATTCCAAAATTAGATACAAAATTTATGACAAGATTAAAAAAAATAAAGTTGGATATAGTTCATATGCATTCACCATTTTCTATGGGTGAAGTAGCCATCAATTATGCAAAAAAAAATAATGTGCCTATTTTTGCAACATTACATTCTCAATATAAAAAAGATTTTGATCTAAGAATTAAGTCTGAAGCAATAAGCAATATTTTATTAAAGGATGTAATTGGAAGATTTAACAAATGTGACTATGTATTTGCTATGAATGAAGATGTATCTTCAGTATA
>JAAZUY010000028.1 GCA_018623895.1 bacterium
ATTTAAAAGTTCAGCTTTAGATGTTTCAAATAGATCTTCAAGAATAACTTTATCTTCAAAATAATTCTCAATATCATTTTGAATCGTTTTGTCGCTTAAATATAAATAAGTATCTTGATTATTAAAAAATTTAGTATTAAATCTAATTAACTCTAAAGTTTCTTGAGTTACAAATAAATCCTGATTTTCATATGAATGGGTACCACTCACTTGAAATTGTGTTCCATTTATATTAATTTCTGTAGGCCATTCTGTTTCTTCAGGGATTATTTGATACAAAACAAAAGCAAATTGGTTGGGAATAAGTATTTGATTATTTTCTGGCATTTCTCCATATATCAGTTTAGATTCATTAAAACTCTCTATACTTCTAAAACTTGACACATTTGAAAGTATATTGCCTATTTTTCTTGAGACATATATATTAGTGAGATCACTATCTAAAATTCCAGTGATTCTAAATTCAAGTTCATTAGAATATAAGGTTTCTTGTAATAAATTTTCATATGACCATATTCCAATATCTTGAGCAAGACTACTATTTAAGTAATTATCAGCCATTGCCTTTGTAATAACTATCTCATTATCGCTTTCAGGCATTGAACCTCCAGATAATAATCTTCCGTCTAATAAATCTATATAATCTAATCTAGCATTAATCGACAGATTTTCATACGGAATCCCAGATGGAGAAAGAATTGAAAAATTAGAAAAATTTAATGAATTAATAAAATCATTAGGTTCAATTAATGAGTTTAATTCCCTATAGTAACTCTCATCTAAAATATCAAAAGGTTCAGGTTCAGTAAATTGATCAGATTTATATGAAATTGAAAAATATCCATTTTGATAAACCATGTTTTCCTCAGGATTAATTATTGAAACAGAAGCTATAGTAGATGTTGAGTAGGCCAAAATAGATCCTGCTAAGAAAAAGCTAAATAGCATTATTTTTCCCTTCTTGGATGCAGCAAATAGCTTTTCAAAAGCCATAAAAAATGCTCTTTTAATTGAAAACATAAATGAGTGTTTCTTTTTGATCGATGGTAATTCTAAGTTTTCTTTTTCAAACAAAGTATTTTCTATAATTCTTTTTTGTTCTTCTTCTTGTGATGAGTCTTTTATCTTTATAGATGAGTTTTCATCAATCAATTTTACTTTTCTAACTTTTGAAGAAACTTTAATGTATAAAGTTTCATTCTTCACAACTAACATTGCATCAACACTTGATGATGAATTAATATCTTGAAATAATTCAATATTGTGTTTCTTTGATTGAAGTTTTTCTTTTTCTAAATCTTTAAGATATATGGTTTCATCATATTTAAATTTGTAATTTTCTCTTTCAAAAACTGTTTGGTCTAAATCAATTTTTCCATCTTTGATAGATAAAATCCTATCGCCATAAAAGTTTGCTAAATCCTTTTCATGTGTAACCATTATAACGAGTTTATCTTTAGAGATTTGTTTAAGCATTGACATTACTTCAATTGTGTTTTGAGAATCTAAATTACCGGTAGGTTCGTCTGCAATAACTATATCAGGATTTTTAACTATAGCTCTAGCAATACCAATTCTTTGTTTTTGTCCACCAGATAATTGAGATGCCCTCTTTTTTCTGTAATTAAACATGCCCACTGATTTTAATGCATATTCAACTTTTTCTTTGATCAAATTTTCATCTTTATAGCCCATAAGCCTTAATGGATAAGCAATATTTTCTGATACAGAATAATTTTCAAGCAAATGATAATTTTGAAAAATATATCCTATGTGATAATTTCTCAATTCATCCCATAAATTTGATTTGTAGGATAAAAACTTTTTATTTAGAACTTCCAAATTACCGTTATCAAACTTATCCAGCCCACCTATAACATTTAATAGTGTGGTTTTACCTGATCCAGAAGGCCCTAGAAGCATTACAAGACCTTTTGTAGGAAATTCAATCTCAATATTATTTAACACATGTAATTGATTTTGTTTCCTTTTATTAAAATATTTGTTTACTTTGTTAAGTTTTATAAAATACTCTTTAGAATTTATCATAAATTATCTCCACCATTACTTAAAGCTTGAATAACAGTTAAATCAAAGACTTTTTTATTGTATCTTACGCCTAACCAGCATCCAAGTAAAATTATTGAGCTAATTAAAATTAAATAATCATAAAACCTCATGTATTCTATAGTTAGTCCGTGATCATCAGTTGTATTAATAATTATTTGAAATATTATCAAAGCAAAAAACAATCCCATCATTGATAATATAACTTGTTCAATTATTACCAAAATTGCCAAAGTTTTTTTGTGAGCACCCACTGATCTAAAAATTGAGAAATCTTTAATTCGAGACTTCATCATATTTTTTGTTACTGCATGAATCACTGAGTAAAGCAGCAGACCCAAGAGAAGAATAATAATAAATGCCCATACAGATAATATGAATACTAAAAAATCTTGTAATGGTGAAGATAGATTCGAAGGATAATAAACCTTATAAATATCTGAATTTATATTTTCAATTAAATTTGTTCCTGAAAAACGATTCTCTATAGAAACACTAGAAATTTTCGAAGGATAACCCATATATTCAGACTCAACTAATTTCATCATTTCATTTATGATTTGGTTAAACAAATCATCACTTACATATGCATAATATAATGATGAACCAATTGGTAAGGCATATTCAATATCATTTATAGTAATTACAACATTTGTTCCACTTGGTGTTGTACCAATAAAAGTAAATGAGGCACTTTGAATTTGATTTGAAAATATTTCGTCAAAAAATAAATCTGTTTCCGAGGAGCCATAATTTCTGTAGATCGAGATGCTGTTTCCATCAAATAATGTTGTAAGAGAATTACTAATGCTATTAATCAAGTTTATTTTTAAATCGATCAATTCTATTTTTTCAACTGGATATGGTTGTGACAAATACTCTTCAGATAAATACAAAGTTGAAATATTTTCTTTAGTCACTCCAACGACTGTAAAAAGTCCATATGAAAGATCCGAATCCGATTCATAATATTCATCATTAAAAAGATAATATCTGGCACCCACCTCTATTTCTTCCCACATGTTCGGACTGACGACTATTTCATATTTATCTTGAGGCAACCTCCCCTCAGACAAGTCGCTGTTTTTTAAAACCACAGCAGAATCTGTGTAATCAAAATAAGTGTCATACCAATATATATCTGTATTGTTATTATTTTCATCAGATTCTATTTTTTTCTGTAATCTTAATCTTGATTCATTAAGAAATAAATAACCACTTGAATAAATGTCTTTCACGCCTGAAAAACTACTAATATAATCTATATCTGAGGATGTCATAGATGAACCATCCCTTTTTTCTATCAAAATTCGTGTGTAAGGAGTACTTGGAAAAATTCTTGATTGTTCAAGTCCAATCTCTCTAATTCTAAAAACTTGATTAGAATAATTAACAGTAAAAACAGCTACACATGCAGTCATTAAAATAAGCATAAAAAATAATCTTTTTGGTTGAGAAAAAAGATTTCTTAGAGCAAATAAAAAAATTTGCAATACTGAGCTTTTGGTGTCTTTAACTAGTGGTTTTTTTGAAATAATTTCATTTTTTTTAATAACTTTATCATCAATGACTTCACCATCACTCATTTTAATTCTTCTAGATACATAATCTTTAACTTGGTCGTATTCGTGTGTAACAACTACAACTAATTTTTTTTCTGAAACTTTATTAAGAAGTTCCATAATCTGTCTTGCAGACTCTTGATCTAAATTTCCGGTAGGTTCATCTGCAACTAATATAGGGGTATCTTTTGCTAAAGCACGAGCGATAACTGTTCTTTGTTTTTGACCTCCTGAGAGTTTGGACGCTTTTTGATTTCTCTGTTGAAACAATCCTACTTCTTTTATAATTTCAAGGGCTCTTTTTTTTCTTAACTTATACGGATATTCTTGCAATTCAAGTGCTAGAATTACATTTTGATAAACTGTGTATGAATCAATAATATTATAATTTTGAAAAACAAATCCTATATATTCTCTTCTGTACTTTTCAAGATCATGCATTTGAAAATGCGATGATTCTTCACCAAAAATATACATTTCTCCATCTTCATATTTATCCAAACCTGAAATTACATTTAACAATGTGGTTTTCCCAGAACCAGATTCTCCTGTAATTGCAACAAATTCTCCAATGTTGAAAGACAATGATACATTTTTCATTCCAACACTAACTTGATCTCCATCTTGATAATATTTACTAACTTTTTGTAATTTAATTGTTTTCAAAAACTTAACCTCTTCTTAAGAATTCTTAGTGTAATTATATCATTAATGTTATATTCCTTGAATCATTATTTATTAAATAGCTAAAAATTATTGAGAATAAATGATAAATTATGTATAATAAATTGCTTGGGGATGTTTTTGGATTCGTCAAGATTTTATAACCTTGTACAGCATGTCTTGGTTGCTCAAGTAAAAAAGCCGAGGTTTATAATAACCGGAAACTTAAATTCTGCATACGCTGCATAAATAAATGCTGGCGTGCCGACTTTGGGATTGCTTACGACCTAAAGAAGGCTCATTAGTAAGCTATATGCAGATCTATAGTTATAAATCTGCATGAATTTTTATAACTTAGGTAACTATAACTTTTGTTTATTTAGTTAAGTTATCGAAAAATATAAATAAACTAAACATGTAGAACTGCATTGTTTAGGGATCTTGCACAGGGGTTCAAATCCCCTCATCTCCACCAAAATAAAATAAAAGTCTGGCACTTTATGTCAGACTTTTTCTTTTAAATCAAATTCTTAAATCTATTCACTAATGATTAAAGTAGAAATTGATCTTGGTGGTAGGGAAAGATTGATCACATTATTTCTTACATGTATTGATTCATTTTTTATATGTCCTTGATTTAATATAATTATAACAATTTCATTATTTGGATTTCTATATGCTGTGGTGTAAACTCCATTTTGCTCAGTTATTTTAATATCAATTCTTTTAGCTCCTGATTGAATATATCTTGAAAAGTGTCCAATAAAATAATACGATGGATTATAAATGATTTGTTTTTTTAAGCGGTCATACATGATAGGTGATTCGCAAAAATTTCCAACATGATTCGGACCGCCTTTTTCATTCAAAAGAAGGTTCCAATCAATAAATCCTTCCGAATAATTATTTGAGTCTTTAATAATATTTCTTGCATACCACTCCGCGTTTTTCCATAAATCAGAATTATTTCCACTACTATTCTCCGCAGTATTAGTGTATTCAACACACCCTTCAGTGAATAATATATGATGATTGGGATAAAGATCATGAACCATTGTGAGATTTTTACTATCTTCTGGACCATACCAATGATATCCAACGCCCCATATTTGTTCAGGTATTTCTTTTAAAATCCCATGACTTCTTTCAAAAACTCGATCTCTGTTATGGTCCCAAATTATTAATTTAACATCTAATTGATTTTCTTTGATTTTTTTACTTAATTTCTTGGCCAGTCTCATTTCATCTTTGTAATCATAAAAACACGATTCCCAAACTTGAACAGCTTCTGGTTCATTTTGAATTGAAGTAGCAGATATATTTATTCCCCTATCTTTCATGCCTTTGAAATACTTTATAAAATATTCTGTGTATAATTCATCAAATTTTGGAATCAATTTCCCACCATAATACGGGTCTTTATTAGTTTTCATAATTGGCAAAGGAGTCCATATTGATGACATTAACCATATTGATGGATTACGTTTTTTTGCCATTTTGATCATCGGAATAATATATTTATCATCCTCAGACATATCAAATTTTGAAATATCTAATGAATCATTGCTCAAATAATATCTTGTTTTTTCAGAAAAATCACAAGAATGAATTACTGTTCGCCCTAAACAATACTTATTACCTTTTTCTCCATAATAAGCATCCAAGATTTCTTGTTTTTGTTTCTCATTCGCTTGAGACAAAGTTATTGCAGAAGCTTCAGTAAATGCTCCGCCAAATCCAATATGAGTCTGATAACTAACTTCAGGATTAACAATAATTGCAGAATTGTAAACTTGTGCATTTTTCGAATACTCAAGTTTTGATTCTTTAAAAAATGTATTGTTATTGTGATAACTTCTTATTAATCTTATCATTTTATCCCTCTAATAATTTAATTATAGATATCTTTTGACATCCACAAAAGTCTTTCATGTAAAAAGTATCTTACAAATTCAAATTGTTCATCATATGTCTCAGTTAACAAAAATTCTGGATTAGGCCAAACATATTCATTCAATATAGGCCATCTTGAAAAATTTTCTAACGCATAATCTTTTACAGCTAGATAAAGTGAGTCAATAACTTTAATCCAAATAGGAAATTTTTCATTATAGAAATTCATGATAAATTCATTATATGCATTTTCCATTTCATATATTCGCATAGAGTACTTTACTAAACTGGCTAATGGATGATTAATTAACCAATATCCTTCAGGAGAATTGTATTCATCATTTACATAATCCGCATTTCCTAAAGACAAATCAAAATCCCAAACAGGACCAAATTTTAATGGTGCATTTGCTTGTTTATATAAAAAGACAGATAATCCCCAGGAATCTACGTTCTTAAAATACTCATTAATAAATATAAATTTAACCCAATTTAATATGTCTACTTTATTTTCATCAAGTTGACCATTTCTTAGTTCAAAAACCAAATCTTCAATGTAAGTACTAATTAAATCATGTTCTTCTACAGACGGATTGAATGGTCTTTTAATTACATAAAACAAATCTTGCACTTGAAAAAAAGGTGTCCCTTCATATTGCCAAGGTGCCCAGTCTACTCTCTGGTCTATTTCTAAAGCAAATTGTAATTCTTCAATATTTTCATCTATTTTTATGTGTTTTCTATCTTCAATTAATAAATACAAACCATGATATTGATCATTGATATATAAGG
>JAAZUY010000029.1 GCA_018623895.1 bacterium
ACATCTGGTTTTATAGTGTTTACGCTTGTTTCTGCTCCTCTCAAGCCAACTTCTTCTTGTACTGTTGCACCAATCGCAATATTGTATGGTAAATCTATTTTATCTAAATTACTTATCATATTCATTGCTAAACCAACACCAAATCTATTGTCAACCGATTTAGCAATTATTCGGTCTTTTGATAATTCTTTATAATAAGGTATAAAAGTTGCGAAATCACCTAATTGAATACCCATCTCTGTAATCTCAAGTTTGTTTTTAGCACCAACATCAACCATTATGTTTTCATAACCAAAATTTTGCTTCTTTCTTAAATGAGGTGGTATAGCACCGATGTATCCAGTCAAAATTCTCTTTTCAGTGTGAATGTTTAAACTTAGGCCTATCAATATTGAAGGATCAACTCCGCCTAAAGGTTGAATTTTCAAAAATCCATTTTCAGTTATATTTGTAATAATAAAACCAACTTCATCCATATGGCCAGCAATCATTAGGGTTTTTTCAGAGGAGCCTTTTTTAAAAGCAAAAACAGACCCAAGATTATCTCGGATAAGCTTAAAACTTTTATATTTTTTAATGTGATTTATTAATTTATTTGATATATTATTTTCATGCCCTGGAATTCCTTCTAAAAGCATCAAATCGCGATAATTATTCATTTATTCCCTCAGCTTCAATTGAATATATTGGTCCTAATTTTCTCTTTTTTAGCTCATATTCACTTATAATTGGTAAACTTAATGAGTTTTGATTATAACTAATTTTTTCAAAGTAAGATTGCAAATATAAGCTTGAATCAAAATAAAATTCTTTTTGATCTGTTCTAAAGAATATTTTACCATTTCTTTTTAGAATAGTTTTATAAATTTTTAAGTAATTTGGATGTGTTAATCTTCTCTTATGATGTTTTTTTTTTGGCCAGGGGTCTGAGAAATTAAGATAAATAGAACTTACTGTTTTCTCATTTAAGTAATATATTAAATTTTTTGCTGAATCAACAATTAGATGAAGATTGGAAATATTTTTTTCCTTTACTTTTTTCAAAATATGGTAAGCAACGTGTCTATTCATCTCAACTGCCACAAAGGTTACATTTGGATATTTTAGAGCAAATTCAGTAATAAATTTTCCTTTTCCTGAACCTATTTCGAGTATACATTTTTCTTTATTTATACTTAAAATTTCGGGTTTTAAATATGTATTTTTTTCATCAAAAAAAGATTTCGTTGCAAGTTTATTAAACTTTTGTCTCAAGAAAATACCTAAATTTTTCTTCCTATTTTTTCTTGAATAATAAAATCAGTAATTTGATTCATTGAATCTAGCTCATCTTTTCCTGATGTAGTTATCTCAATTTCTTGTCCGTTATATATACCAAGTGACATTAACCCCATTATTGATTTAAGATTAATAGATTTGTTTTCCCAAGTTAAAGTGATTTCACCCTCGAATTTCATAGCTAAATTAACTAATTTTGTTGCTGGTCTTGCATGTAATCCATATTTCGATGTTATATAAAAGCGTTGAATCATTTTATCCCCCTGTTATCATATTATATCAAAAATAAGTAGAGCATTCAATTTTATAAGATCAACATTGCATCACCAAAAGAAAAAAATCTGTAATTATTTTTTTTTGCAAACTCATAAGCATTAAGAATATACTTTCTTTCAGCAAATGCAGAAACAAGCATCAATAGAGTTGATTTTGGTAAATGAAAATTTGTAATTAAACCACCAACAACTTTAAACTTATATCCTGGATATATGAAAATAGATGTTTGGAAAACTCCAGAATGAAACTTGTTTTTTTTAAAATTTGATTCAAGTGCTCTCATTGATGTTGTTCCAACCGATATTATTCTTTTATTATTTTTAAGCGCACTATTTAATCTATTAACTGCTTCTGTATTAATTATATAAGTCTCTTCATGCATCTTATGTTTTTCTATCTCATTAGATTTTACACTTTGAAAAGTCCCTAATCCTACATGTAAAGTTATTTCAATTATTTCTATACCTTTTTTTTCAAGTTTTTTGAATATGTTTCTTGTGAAATGTAATCCTGCTGTCGGAGCAGCAGATGAACCAGATAATTTTGCATATATTGTTTGATATCTTTCAGAACGATTTTTTGATTTTATATAAGGTGGCAATGGAGTCTCACCATATCTATCTAGAGCTGTTTCTTCTTGCCCCTCATAGATTAATTTAAAAAATCTTATCCCATCATCTTCAATTTTAGTACATTCAAATGATAAATCATTTGAAATAATCACTATATCTCCGACATCAACTTTTTTAGCATTCTTAACAATCGACTTATAGTTCTTTTTTTTAATTTTTTCAATTAAAAGAATCTCAATTTTAGCTAATGTGTTTTTTTTATAACCTTTTAACCTTGCAGGAATAACTTTAGTATTATTTATGACTAAGATATCACCAGAATTTAAAAATTTTGGAAGATCACTAAAATTATAATTAACGGGATTAGTAGATCCATTTCTATCCAAAACCATTAATTTTGACTGATCTCTTTTTTCTATTGGGGTTTGAGCTATAAATTTTTTTGGAAGTTCATAATTAAATAAACTCAGTTTCATTGTTTAATAAATCCTGTGTAATAATTTATGCCTAGTACTTTATATGCCTTCTCATTTGCAATACGTCCTCTAGAAGTTCTTGAAATAAAACCCTTTTTTATCAAATAAGGCTCGTAAACATCCTCAACAGTAGTAACTTCTTCAGATATTGATGTCGCTAAAGAAATAACTCCAACGGGTCCGCCATTAAAATTTTGAATCAAAGATTTAAGATATCTAAAATCTGTCTCATTTAAGCCTTCATCACTAATTCCAAGCTTCTTTAATGCTTCCTGAGTGATATTTACTGATATTAAGCTATTATTTTTTATATCTGCATAATCTCTAACTCTTCTAAAGAGTCTATTAATTATCCTTGGAGTACCCCTTGATCTTTTTGATAAAATCTTAATTGATTCAAATTCATAGTCATTTCCGTATAATCTTGCAGTTCTTTCACCTATTTTTTCAAGTTCTTTCAAAGTATAGTATTTTAATCTAAAGACGACTCCAAATCGATCTCTTAAAGGAGAAGAAATATCACCAAACCTCGTAGTAGCACCTATTAATGTAAAAGGTGGCAAATCAATTCTCAATGAACGAGTTTCTTCTTCTTTTCCAATAACAATATCAATTACATAGTCTTCCATCGCAGAATAAAGAACTTCCTCTAATACTCTAGGTAGTCTGTGGATTTCGTCAATAAATAAAACGTCACCTTCTTCTAAAGTACTTAATAATGAAACTAAATCACCCGTTTTTTCAAGGGATGCCCCATTGGTAATTTTTATATTTTTATTCAATTCATTTGCTGTTATCATTGCGAGTGTAGTTTTTCCAAGACCAGGAGGTCCATATAACAACATATGATCTAAAGATTCATCTCTTTTAATTGAAGCTTTAATAAAAACTTCAAGCATTTCTTTAATATCTTCTTGACCAATATAATCATGTAGTTTTTTTGGTCGTAAAGTTTTTTCTTCCTCGTCTGGAGAGGTTAAAGAAATATTCTTATCTAAAACAATCATTTACCTAACAACCTTCTCAATGATAATTTAATTAAAACGTCAATTGACTCATTGTAATCTAAACTTTGAATAACTTTATTTATTTCTCGTTTTTTATAACCAAGGGATATTAAAGCTTCTTGTAAATCTAAAAGTTTTGGATTATTTATATTTTCAGTGACCAATTTACCTTTCAAATCTAAAATGATTTGTTGAGAACTTTTAGGACCGATTCCAGGAAATTTTTTCAAATAATTAATATCAGAATTTTCAATAGCATTATTGATTCCATCAATATCTTCGGATGCAAGTATGCTTAAGGCTGTTTTTGGACCAACACCTTTTACACTAATTAATTTCGTAAAAAGATTTTTTAATTTTAAAGAAGAAAAACCAAAAAGATTTTGTTGATCTTCTCTTATGTAATGATGAGTGAAAAGTGTATATTCTTGATTAAGTTTATACTTATAAGAGTTAGGGGTAAAAACAGAGTAGCCAATACCCTGATTCTCAATTATAATATTTGAAGGTTCAATATAAGTGACTTTGCCCTTTATTGTTGCGATCATACTATATCTCCATTAATTATTATATCATGAAAAGAGAATAAAAAGTATGTTATAATAATACTACTAAATGAGAAATAAAAAATTGGTTGAAAGCAGCATTGAGCTGTTAGAAAATTTGAATAAATTTGAAAATGCTGACGAGTTATTAAAAAAAATAAACTCTTTTTATAATTTTTTTATAAAAAGTTTTGATGAAAACAATAAAATTTTAAAAAATAATTATAAAAATCAAGAAAAGTTCATTGGACAATCAGCTGATAAGAGAAAACAAATAAAAGACTTAGAAGACAGCTCTCAAAGCAAATTAAATGAAGAATTCAATATAAATTACAAAAATGTGATATCAAATTTAAAGAAAAATATTATAGAATTAGAAAAAAATAATTCTTTAATCCTTAAAAAAAATACTAATGAATTTATAAAAAAAGATAGAGAATTAAAGGAAAAGATTTCTTCATCTTTTTCAAATCATAGCAAAAACAAAGAATCTGTATCAAAAAAAATAATAAAAACTAAATCAGAATACTCATCGAAAGTTAAATTTAATGAAGAGAATTATATTTTAGAATTAAAAAAAGTTGATGAAAAATTTGGTAGAATCTTTCAAGAGATTGAAGAAGAAATAGAACAATTCAATTCAAACTCTTCTTTTGAGACTAAAAAACTCTCTAAGAATCTAAATAAATTAAAGATATTAAATGATGAAGAATTTAATGATCTAAAGAAAAACTACGCAAAAGGTCTAAAAAATTTAAACCTACAAATTAACAAATTGAATAAAAAGCTTTCATTCGCAAAAGAAAAAATTCAAAAACACTACAGTAATATTAAACAAAAGCTTGATGAAAACAAGGATTTTTTTGATCAAACTCAAAAAGAAAATATTTCCAATGCTCAGAACCTACATAAAAAAAATGTACAAAAAATTAAAGATAATATTAAAAATATAAAAAAGGACTTTTCTACTGAAAAAGAGTTATTTTATTCAAAAACTCATGAAAAGATCTCATACTTAAATGCCAAATTATCCTCTTATAAAGAGACTATTAAGGATAAAAAAATAGTTTTAATGAAAGAATCACAGAAAAATGATTTGAAAAATAAACTTGAAGTCATTGCTAAAAACAATAAAAAGATAAATGATCTTGATAATCAACTCAGAAATTATGTAATTGATACAAAAAAAACAATTAAAGATGTTAAAAGAGAGAATAATAAAAATATATATGATCTAGAAAAAAGTTTTCATAACGAACTTAATCGCCTTTTTTATGATATCAACATCGAAAATTTAAAAAAAGAATTTAATATTAGAAATGCTTCTCTTGAAAGAAACAGTTCTTTAAAATTACTTGAAAATGAGAAATCTGAAATTGATTTAGAAATGAATAACACTTTAATGGAATTACAAATAAATATGGCTTATGAGATGAACAAGTATGAGAAACAACTTTCTTTATTGTCAGAAAAACAAGAATTGGATTTAAATTTGCTATCTCTCAAGGCTAACTTAGATAAATTGAAGGTTGACAATGAACTTGAAATATTTGAACTTAATAATCAAATAAATCAAAATGATTTAAAATTGAAACTTAATTTAAGTAAAAATAAGGAAAGATATGAAAAAGAAACACTAAATTTTATAAAATCGCGTAATTTAGAATTACATTCAATAAAAAGAGATTTAAAACTAAATGAGCAGAATAACAGACTTGAATTATCTCGTTTGGTTCTTGAGCAAATTAAATATACGAATGATTATGAGTCTAAAAAATTAAGTATTGAAAATGAAACAAGAAATAGTTTGGTAGATAAACAAAAAAATACCGATATAAAAAAATTAAACAATAGTACATCTTATGAAATCTCTAAATTAACAGTAGAAATTTTAAAAAATAAATATTCTTCTCTTAATAAGTATTTATCTAAAGAAAATGCTTTAAAATATAATGTTGTTAAAAAAATTTTTAATTCACAAATTGAATATATTATTTCATTAAGAGAAATTTTTTTCAACGACTCTTTGATATTAAATAATCTCAATAATTTTGTAAAAGATATATATAAAAGTCCAATGCCTATTGAATTTTATAAAATCTATTTTACTCTCTACAAAACATTCTTATCTACAATTCATGAATTTTATAAAACTAATGCTTTGAAAAACAGTAATGTCATAGATAATTCATTTATACAAAATACATTGATCAATATTGATGATTTAAAAGAAATTAATCTATATCAGATAAATAAAATATATGATTTAAATAATGATATTCTAACTACGGACAAAAATTATTATACAGATACCCTCTATGACTTAGAGATAAAATTAAAAAATCCAAAAATAAAGAAAAATGAATTATCTCTTTTAGAGAGAGAGTATCAAAACATTAAAAATATATTAACTAATTTAGAGAAAAAACACTCTGATTTGCTTGAAAAGAAAACTTCTGATCAAAATATATGTTCTGACAAGTTTAGGAGAATTAAAGATAAGTTCTCTCAAGAATTAAAAAAACTTAAAGAAGCATTTAGTAATGATTTACATAAACTTTATTCATTTACAAACGATATGTTGAAACACATAAATAGTGTTGACACATCAATATATTTTACAGAAAATTCTTTAGGTGATTTTATTGATCCAATGAAAGATAAGCATCAGCAATTATTAAAA
>JAAZUY010000004.1 GCA_018623895.1 bacterium
AGAAAATAGTGATATTTATAGAACAGATTTTACTATTTCAGTAGATTCAAAAAGTGTAAAGACTGGAATTTCTGCTAGAGAAAGATCAGATACTATTAAAACTTTGTTAGATGATAAAACAAAAAGTGAAGACATAAGAAAACCAGGACATGTATTTCCTTTAAAATCTAAGGAGGGGGGCGTGTTAAAAAGGGCAGGCCACACAGAAGCTAGTGTTGATTTAGCGAAATTATCTGATTTGAAACCTGCAGGTATCATTTGTGAAATAATGAATGATGATGGTTCAATGGCAAGATTAAATGATCTTGAAAGATACAAAAAAGAACATAACTTAAAAATGATTAGTATAGCTGACCTAATATCATACAGAAGACAAAAAGAATCTCATGTTAAAGTTGCTGCAAAATCAATATTGCCCACTGAATTTGGTGAATTTAAAATGGTAGGTTTTGAAAATATAATTAATGGAGAACATCATGTAGCTCTTGTCAAAGGAGATGTAAAAGATTCAAAAGATGTTTTGGTTAGAGTTCATTCAGAATGTTTAACGGGTGACGCCCTTGGTTCGAAAAGATGTGATTGTGGAGAACAGCTAAAAGAAGCTTTAAGAAAAATACAAGTTGAAGGCAAAGGTATTCTATTATATATGAGACAGGAAGGAAGAGGTATTGGTCTTATTAATAAAATAAAAGCTTATCACTTACAAGATAATGGTCTTGATACTGTAGAAGCTAATTTGAAATTAGGTTTTAGTGATGATCTAAGAGATTACGGTACTGGTGCTCAGATATTATCAGATCTTGGTGTAAAGTCTATTAAATTATTGACTAATAACCCTAGAAAAGTCGTTGGCCTTAAAGGATATGGAATAACTATTTCTGATAGAATACCGATTCAGATGAATCACAATGAAAGAAATAAACATTATTTAAAGACAAAAAAAGAGAAATTAGGACATATTTTAAAAGGAGAATTCTAGTGGTTGAGAAAAAAAAAGCACATCGTGTACTTATTGTTTTTAGTAAATTTAATAGTTTTCTAGGTGAAAAATTAGTAGAGGCAACAAAAAAGGCACTAACAGAAAACAAAATATTAACAGAAGAAATAAAGGAATTAGAAGTTCCTGGAGCTCTTGAAATTCCGTATGCAACAAAAAAAGGAATTTTGAGATTTAATCCTGAGGTAGTTATTACGTGTGGTCTAATAATTAGGGGAGAAACTATACACTTTGACTTAATAGCAAATTCAACAACAAACGAACTTTTAAAGTTATCTTTAGATCTTGAGGTGCCCATAATAAATTGTATTCTTAGTACAGAAAATGTAGAACAAGCAATAGAGAGAACAGGAATAAATTCAAATAACAAAGGATATCAAGCTGGTTTATCAGCAATAGAAATGCTTAACTTAAAACAAAAGTTAAGTTAAGAATTATTTTAGATTTTTTATAAATTCATTCGATGAATCTATATGATTTCTTTTAATTTTGTCATCAAATTTGTTGAAAGTAGCATTCATCATTCGCATTCTTGGATTATTTTTTAAATTCTCTTTTTTATCATTAATAAAATTCCAATATAAGTTATTAAAAGGACAAGCCCTAGGGCCTATTTTTATTTTTGGATCATAAAAACAATTATCACAATAGTTACTCATTTTATTTATGTATGAACCACTAGATATATAGGGTTTTGTAGACATAATCCCACCATCAGAATATAATCCCATTCCTAAAACATTAGGCGTTACAACCCAATCAAAACTATCTATGTACATCTCATTAAACCAGTTCCTTAATTGTAATGGCTCAACATTTACTAAATTAGCAAAGTTACTTAAAATCATTAACCTCTGAATGTGGTGATTGTATGAGTTTTTTATTGTTTCACTTATTGTTTCAGATAAACAATTGAGCTTTGTTTTGCCAGTCCAAAAAAAGGCGGGTAAATCTTTTGAGTGATTAAAAATGTTTTTATTTTCATAATCATCTATTAATAAATACATTCCTCTAATGTATTCTCTCCAACCCAATATTTGTCTAATGAATCCTTCAACAGAGGATAATCTAATGTTTTTTTCGTAATAAACTTTCTCAGCCTTATGAATCACCTCTTCAGGAGATAACAACCCCATATTGATTGAACTAGAAAGCATAGAGTGTGACATTTTAGGATTATTTATTATCATGACATCTTGATGTTCTCCAAAAGTTTCTAATCTATTTTCAATAAAATGGTCTAAGCATTTTAATGCGTTAAATCTATTTATAGGATAATCAAAATCTTTTGTTGAACCAGGATTATTTGGAAAATCCGTTTCTATTTTATTAGCTATTCGAAGGGATAAATCATCCATTTTACAAGAATATGCATCTATAAACTTGATATTTTTGGAATAAGGTCTTCTGTTTTCAGAATCATAAGAATATTTTCCACCAATAGGTTTGTTATTATTCATTAGAATATTCTTTTTTTGTCTTAAATATCTATATAATTTATCCATTTTCCAAGGTTTGCTAAGCACCCCCGCTTTCCATTGTTCCTCAGTAATTAGAAATAAAGGGTCTGTTAAGTAATCAATATTATCTAGATTTTCAAGTGCTTTTTTGTCTGCCTTATCTGTAGGAGTATATATCGATATTCTATTAAATTCACATAGGGCTTCATGTATTGTTGATTTAGTTAGAGCTTTTATATTTGGATAATTAGATTTTTTTTCTTCGATAAAATGGTAAATGCAACTTTTGTGTAGAAGAATTCTTTTTTTATGGTAATTAAATCTTTTATATTGTTCATCTGTATCTAATATGTATACTTGATCGAGCAAGTTATTTTTGATTATGTTTGTATAAGCATCGTTTAATTGATGCGGAAAAAGTACTAATATCATGATTTCCTCCTTATGATTGGTTTTGGATAATTTTCAATTTTTAAATCAATTCGATCCTTAAGAGTAATATCTGGAATGTCATAAATTAACTTATTTGGTACATTACTTAAGATAGGTAAATATGTTTTAACATATTCAGCATTCTTATCATATTTTTTTCCTTGAAGTGATACATTAAATAAACGATGTTCTATTGGATCATTGCCAATTCCGGATGCATATAGCCAATTAAGTGTATTTGAGGATACATCATAATCTATAAGATAAGATTCAAAAAATAATGCACCAATTCTCCAATCAAGTTTAAGTTGTTTTGAAAAAAAATTAGCAAAATTTTGTCTAGCTCTATTTGACATATAACCAGTTGATGTTAATTCTTTAACTGAAGAATCAATTAGTGGGTAACCTGTATTACCTGAGATGACAGAATTTAATAAAAATTTATTTTTCCTAAAATCTGTAGTTTTTTTAAAAAAACCACCTTTATGAAATATATCATTTCCGTATTTCAAATGCGTGTAATAAAAAAAATCTCTCCAAAGAAGTTCAAAATAAAGCCAATAGGTGGAAATATTTTTTTTAACATTTTTTTCAAAATTTTTAAGTTCAAAATAAATTCTCTTTGCTGATATGCAACCATGAGATAAATACATAGAAAACTTACTTGAGTCATTAAAGTTTAGTAATCCATTTCGAGTGAATTTATAATTCAATATTTTTTTTGAATCATAAAAATAATACTTAATTCTCTCTAAAGCAGATGTTTCTCCACCCTTAAATTTTGAGGATAAATTATCAATGCCTAATTCATCACTGGAAACCCACCAATTTGGAATATTTTGATTAGTATCAAAATGTTTTATAAGAGTTGTTTTTCTGTAATAGTTGGTTGAAAAAGATTCGATTTTTTTTCTAAATGAAGAAAAAATGAAGGGCATATTCATAACCTTTAAGGGAAGCTCATTTTCATAGTATAGCGGTTTTATCTTCATTGAAATAGTTTTAATACCTAAATCTTCTATTTGAGTGTACTTTTTTTTCTCAATAGAGCCTGGCAATTCTTCGTAATAGATACTATCAATTTCGAAGTATTTAGATAATTTTGATAATGTATCTTTGGTGTTTCCAATAATTGATAATAAAGGTATGTTTAAATTACTTAAATTTATTTTTAGATCATAGAGAGAGTCATAAAGAAACTTTCTTTTCATAAGACCATTTTTAAGAAAGCCATATTTTGTTTTATTTAAATAATCTTTCTCAAAAATATATAGTCCAATGACTGGACCATTGTTAAGTGCCTTCTCTAAAAGTGGTTGATCAGATATTCTTAAATCAGATTGAAATAGATAGACCTGCATTGAATTTCTCCCTATGATATAATACGAACATGATAAAAGTTGTTAATGAATATGAAAATCTAAAAATAGTTTTAGTACACACCCCGGGTTCTGAAATAAATCAATTAACACCAGACAATCTTTCAAGACTTCTTTTTGAGGATATGCCATATCTTCCTAAAGCGATAGAAGAGCATAATCAATTTAAAAAAAAGATGAAAGAAAATGGAACAAAGGTTATCGAAATAACAAAACTTTTTAATGATGTCATAAAAAAAAGTGAATTATATAAAGATACTATACGCATTTTTTTATCAGAAATAAAACAAAAAACTGCAGCTGTGTTAAATCATGTGAATATTTTTTTAGAGACCATAAATAGAAAAGAATTCATAAATTATTTTATTCAAGGTTTAACATATAAAGAGATAGGATTAAGCAGTGATGATGACTTTGTAATTGATCCAATTCCAAATCTTATGTTCCAGAGGGATCCAATGTTTATTGTGGGAGACTCCCTATTTATAAGCAATATGAGCTCAAAAGCAAGAAAAAGAGAAACATTTATTTCAAAGATTGTAACTGAAAATCATGAAATTTTTTCAAAAAATAAAATTTATGATCTGAATAATTTTGAAGGAACAATTGAGGGCGGAGATGTTATTTTGTTTAATAACATGGTTTGGATTGGAATATCAGAAAGAACAACAAAAAATGCAGTAGAGAACTTATCAAAAATTCTTCAAAGAAATCAAAAAGATTTAAAAATAATAGCTTTTCAGATTCCACCAAAGAGAGCATATATGCATCTTGATACAATACTCTCTATAATTGACACAAACACTTTCTTAATCGATCCTGTTGCGTTCAAGAAAGTAAAAATTTATGATGTTAATAAGAATTTTTCTGAAATTAAGCAATCATTTGTTGAGTGGGTGTTGGGACTAAACAGTAGAAATAGAGTAATAACTGTTGGAGGTTCAAATTCTATTATTTCTCAAAGAGAACAATGGAATGACGGTGCAAATGTATTGGCTTTGGATAATAATAAAATCATTGTCTATGAAAGAAATTCAATTACTAATAGTATACTAAAAAAGAAAAACGTAAAAATCATAACTATTAATTCATCAGAATTATCTAGAGGTAGAGGTGGACCTCATTGTATGTCAATGCCGTTATCAAGAAAAATTTCTAAGCATTAATTCCATACCTGCGTTCTGAGATTTATCAGAGTAAATCAATTTTTTTCCTTTATAAAGTTCTAGTTCTAAACGACCTTTTAGTGTTTCTTTTATTTTTTGACTCATCATACCATTTTTTGGAGAAGGTAATTTGGAAAATTCGCTTGCACTAGAGCGCACTAAAAGGGTTAATTTCCCCTTTTTTATTTTCAATTCTACTGCTTTTTGACTATAATTGAGAATTTTAAATGAAGAAAAATTGTATGTTGCAAATCTATATTCTTTTTGGTTATAGTTTAGGAGACAAATAAATCCTTTAAAGGAGAATCCCAAAAAGGGGATTTTTGCATAAGAACAAAAAAAAGAAGATTTCACATCATTAAAATAATTCGATTGAAGCCAAAGATAACTTGATGGAAATGATTTTCCCCAATCTTTTTCAAGATAACCTTTTGAATTATTGAAAGAGATAATCTTCTTATTAAGAATAGCTGATCCTGAAACTTCATGTAACATTGATATTACTCCATGTTTTGTTTCCATAAAAGGAACAAATGCAAATGGTCCCATTATATTTGGACTTAAAAAGTTTCTTTTTATTCTAGTAAGATTATTATGTTTTAGGTGGACTTGAATATCCAATTCATTTGTATTAATATCTACAAATAATGAATCAACTTTAAAGACTGATTTACCTATAGATATAATCATTTCATTTTTACTGTGGACAAAGGATTTTAAAGGGTATCTAATGTAGTATGTGTTTGTTTTAGAATCACTTGTAATATATACCTGGATGAATGCATGCGGATCTGATAAGTTAGTGCTAATGCCAGGAATAAAAACTAGTGATGTTTTTGTATCTTCAGAAAGGTATTTAAAATACCACCCTTCAAAATAATTTTTTAAATTTAATTTTCCTTGAAAAATTTCAGGTTTTAGTATCTTATCAAACATAATTCACCAAAAAAAAAGACTAAGATTTCTTAGTCTTTATTATATCATATTATGAAGGTTGAAAAGCACCGAACAGAACAAGCCAAGTAAGAATAGTCTTTGCAATAAGCGAAAGCCAAATATATCCTTTTTCGCCATGGAGATAGTCTTTAAATTTTCCAACTCTTTTATACTGTAAAAACATATTAATTGGGAATGTGTTAAATGCAATAAAGTATGTTGCTAAAATTCCCCATACAAATCCTGGAACATTTTCTAAATTAGGATTTACTCCAATATAAAATGCAATTGCAACCCAAGGAGCTAATCCAAGAATTGAACCGAATATGAAAGGCAACCAATTAATTTTTTTCCCGTCTTTTTGTGATCCACCATTTAAAAGCTCCATATCTAACCCAAAAAAATTCATTCCAGCATTAGCCAGAGCAATTAGAGCGAAAACAGCGACATCCCTAACACCAAATAAAGCTGAAATTAATACTATCATCAAAGATGAACTTAAAGCATACTCATACCAACGATATTTATTTATTCCGTTTTTGAGACCTTCAGAATATTTCTTTTTGAAGGGGAACGCAATAAGAAAATGAAATAAGGCTGATAAAAGTAAAAATGATGCTGTCATTGGAAGGAAAGGCAATTCAAATAAAGTATCTGTACTAGTTAAAACAAGTCCTTCACCTTGAACAAATTCTAAATAATTCCCTACAACTGGAATAGTAAAAGCACCTTGCTCATTCAAAGTTGGGTAAATAAAGAAAGCAAAAAGCATCATAAATGCACCTTGAATGAAGTGCACTAAACCCATCTTTTTATTAAACGAGATTAGCTTTTTAATTTTAGTATCTATTGGTGATAGAGCACTAACATTTTTTTCCATAATAACCTCCTATTTTTATTTAAGTATAACATATAAAGTCAAGATAAACTTTAGTAAAAATTCTTATGGTAAAATATTGGTAGTAAAAGGAAAACTAATGAATAAAAAAGTAATTGTTATTGGGGCTGGATGTTCCGGTTTAGCAACGGCCGTAAAGTTACAATATTTAGGATATAAAGTTAAAATATTTGAAAAAAATCCAAATGTAGGAGGAAGAATTTATAGAATTCAAGAGAAGGGTTATATTTTTGATTATGGGCCTACAATAACTCTTCTACCAAATGAATATAAGCAGGTATTTGACTTTACGAATTCAAACTATAAAGATTATTATGACATTACTCCTCTAAAAACATTATATGAATTACATTATTCGGATAACTCTTCTATTAAAATTTCATCTGAATTTTCTAAATTAATAGCTGAAGTTCAAAAATTTGGTGATCATGAAGTCAGTGGATATATTTCTTTTTTAAGCGACTTAAATAAGAAATACCAATTGGCAAATAAAAACTTTCTAGAGAGAGACTTGAGGAAAAGAGAATTATTGAGACCAACTATGATTCGTAATATATTGAGGCTAACCCCATTTCAAAATGCATATAAACTTCTTTCAAAATATATCAAAAGTGAAAAGCTTAGACAAGCGCTGTCTTTTCAAACTTTATATATTGGCTTATCGCCTTTTCAGGGACCGTCAATTTATAATATTATATCAATGATAGAACACACTTATGGGATACATTACATTAAAGGTGGAATGTATAGTTATGTTGAGGCATTAGTAAAAAGATTTAAGGAACTTGGAGGAGAAATAGTATGTGATTCTCCTGTGAAAGAGATTATTGTTGAGAATGGTACAGCGAATGGAATCAGGCTTTCTGATAGAATTGAAAAGGCAGATATTATAGTTAATAATTCTGATTTTCCATGGGCAATAGAAAATTTGATAAAAAATGAAAATAATAGAAAAAAATATAAAAACAAAAAATTAAGAAAATTCAAATACTCTTCTTCTGTAATGATAATTTATTTAGGATTGAAAAAAAAATATAGTTCTGAGGTTCACAGTTTAAAATTTTCATCAAATTTTAAAAAGAATATTTATGAACTAAATAATGGCATCATTCCAAACGATCCTTCATTTTATTTGTATAGTCCAACACAAATAGACCAATCTTTAGCTCCAAAAGGAAAAGAGATATTAAATATTTTGGTTCCAGTACCAAACACTTTTAAAGAAGATGTTTGGGATAAAGATTTTACAAGTGAATATTCTAAAAAAATTATTGATCTTGTTTCAAAGCTAGAAAAATATAGTGATATCAAGGAAAATATAGAAGTTATAAAAGTATCAAATCCAAATGATTGGAAAACAAAATTTAATTTAAATTATGGTTCTACATTTGGTCTTATGCCTTCTCTTAATCAAAGTCTATATTTTAGACCTCAAGTGAAAATTAAAGAAATTAAAAATTTATACTTTTCAGGAAGTTCAGTTCACCCAGGACCGGGAATACCTATAGTATTAAAATCATCGAAAATTGTTGTAAATAAAATTTTAGAGGATAATAATGATTCGATACGTTAGCAACAAATTAATCATAAGAAAGTGTAAAAATATAATTAAAAAAAACTCATTGACTTTTTATAAAGCTTTTTCAAAAATTAAAAATAGTAAAATTAGAAATGGAGTATACATAGTTTACGCTTTTTGTAGATATGCAGATGATTTAATTGATGAGAATAAAGATGTTAAAGGGCTTCTTGATTTAAAAAAAGATCTAAAGAATCACGTGAAAGGTATAAAGATTAATAAACCAATTTTTAGGGCTTTAAATTTAATCAAAGATAGATATCCAAAGGATTATGATTATCAACCCTACTTTGACATGATTGAAGGACAATTTATGGATGTTAACCGCTTTGAATATGAAAACATGGAACAGCTTTTAAAATATTGTTATTTTGTTGCGTCGAGTGTTGGTTTTATGCTTTTACCAATTTTAGAACCGGAAAATCATGAAAAATTACATAATTTTGCTAAGGAACTAGGGTATGCTATGCAAATCACCAATATACTTAGAGACGTTGGAGAAGATTTCAACAAAGGAAGAATTTATCTTCCCAAAAACCTGCTTAAGAAATTTAAAGTGAATTTAGAATTTGAAATTTCAAATGGACCATCTAAAGAATTTAAATTACTTTTTGATTTTTTAGAGGAAGAAGCCAGAAATTATTATTCTAACTCACTTAAGGAAATAAATTATTTTAACAATGAGGTTAAGCTACCTTTATATTATGCTGCGATTTTATACAGAGGGATTTTAGATAAAATTAAAGAGAATAAATATGATGTTTTCAATAAGAGAAATTTTCTTAATGATTCAGAAAAAACAGAATTAATATTAAGATTTAAAAAGCATATTAAATAGGAGTATTATGAATAAAAATAGAATTGAAAAATTAAGAGAAGGTGTTGAAGAAGGTAAGTTGGTAATTTATTGGATGAGATCTGCTCATAGAATAAATGATAATCACGCTCTTTTAAGAGCAATAAAGTTATCAAATGAACTTAAGGTAAGCTTAAAAGTTATAGTTATTTTTCCAGAATACATACTAAATCAGACTGAGAGATTTTTATATTTTTACTTAGAGGGGCTAAAAGAAGTTCAATTAAGTTTCCACAAAATGAAAATTAATTTTACAGTTTTAATGAACCCTCAAATAAAAAGTATAAATGAGGAATTTAAAGGTCTTAGTCATTTGGTAACTGATAAAGTTTATTTAAAAGAGGATCTAAAATTTGAAGATAAGATTCTTAAAATGTTATCAAAAGATATATCAATTGAAGTTATAGACACAAACGTTATAGTACCCGTAAGAAAAGCCTCAGATAAGATGGAGTATGGTGCATATACAATTAGAAGAAAATTGAACCAACAACTAGAAGATTATCTAGATTTAGAGGGATTACCAAGTTATAAGGAGCCCCGTTATAAAAATAATAATTCTTTAATGATTGATAATATAGAAAAAATAGTAAACATGAACTTTCCATTAAGGGATAGATCTGTGAGAAAAAGTAAATATTTTTTTGGTGGAGAATTAGAAGCGGTTAATAGATTGAAATTCTTTCTTGAAAAAAAAATAAGGTTTTATTCTGAGAGAAACCATCCTGGTGAAAATGTTACATCATCGCTTTCGCCTTATATCAGATTTGGATATATAAGCACAAATAGAATTGTTCATGAATTAAGAAACGCATTAAACACCAATAAAATAAAAAAAATAGATTATGATTCTTTTATTGAGCAATTATTTGTTCGTAGGGAGCTAGCGTTTAATTTTGTTACTTATCAAAAAAATTATGATGTTTTTGAATATATTACCGAACCTTGGTGTTATCAAACAATGAAAGAACATGCTTTAGATAAAAGAGATTATATTTATTCCTTATCTGATCTTGAAAATTGTAATACACATGATAAGTATTGGAATTCTTCAATGAAAGAGATGAAAAAAACAGGCTATATGCATAACTACATGAGAATGTATTGGGCTAAAAAAATAATTGAATGGACAAATAATTATAAAGAGGCGTTTGAATATACTATATATTTAAACAATAAGTACTTTTTGGATGGTAATGATCCAAATTCATACACTGGTGTTGCATGGAATTATGGAAGACATGACAGACCATGGATCGAAAGAAAAATTTTTGGAAAACTTAGATATATGAACAGTAAAGGCCTAGAGAGAAAATTTGATATGCAAACATATATTGATTTTGTAAATAAACTCTAACTATTTAAATAATTTGGGAAAAAATATAGGAGTATTCTTTTCATATTTTTCAAAATCAGGATGATTTTTAAATTTTTTTTCTAACATAGGTACACCACTTATATATCTCAATAAAACAGTCATTAATATAGGACTTATGATTATCCATATGTCTAATGGATTTATTTGAATAGTTGAAATTAGAAAAAAAGACCACCAAATTAAAAAGTTACCAAAATGATTAGGATGTCTTGATTTTGACCAAAGACCAGAAACCAAAAGTTTACCCGTATTTTTTTTATCTTTTTTAAATTTCATTAATTGATAATCAGCTAAAGATTCAAAAAGAAAACCAATCAGAAACAATATTATCGAGAATATAAATATAAAAATTGAATTTGAATCTAGAATTTGATTTGAACTAAAAATATATTGAATAGGAAGGGATACAATAAAAGATAAAAGTCCTTGTAGAAGTACAACTTTAACTAATATATTTAGATTTCTGTTTTTTTTCCATCTAGAGGATATTTGATTGTATCTAAAATCCTCAGATTTTCCCCAATTTCTGTTAAATAAATAAATCGATAATCTCAAGCTCCAAAGTGTAATTAAAATCAGAGTGATAATATTTACTAGTGAATAATTTTCAAAGTAAAAAAAATTCACTATTGAAATAACTAAAAACAGTAAACTCCAAAATATATCAATTATAGAAATATTTTTATGCTTTAGAATAAGAAGATAAGCAAATGCCAAAACGATCATTAGAAAAAACAATGTTAACAATAATGCTGACATTTAAAATATCCATCCATAAGTAATAAAAGTCATTAAACTAACTAATGAAACTAAAAATGATCCCCAAATAATATCGATAAAAACAATATTGAGTGACCAAGATTTTAAAGTAGCATAATTTGTTAGGTCGTATGTTGCGTAAGTTATGAAACCAAATGATGCACCGTAAACTACAGCATCAAAGATGTTAGAATTATATATCGCCGGTTCTATAACAAAAACTACAAGAAAAATATTGTATATTACGTAAAATATAAAAGCTACAATCCATTTTGGTTTTTTTGATAAATTATCACCTATATATTTTTGGTATGTTTTTTTTGCAAAGATACCTAACCAAGCCAAATCTATAATTAGAAAAAATAAGAATGAAATTAAAAAAAGTATTATATATATCAAATCATTACTCCTTTATTTTTTATGTGCATGATAAGAAAAATCATCACCTTTTAATTTTAGTTTAGTTAATATTAGTTCTCTGAGTTCTCTTTCTACTTGATATTGTTGATTAACAATAGTTTCACAAATTATTGTAATTTCAAAAGAAAAAGAATTAAAATTTGAGATTCCAAGCATTTTTGGTTTTGTGTTGAGTAAATTACTACTATCATAATAATCAATTAGTAGTTTTGATAATTTTTGATTGATAATTTTTAAGTCAGCATCATAAGAAAGATTGAATTTAACAATTGCCGTTGAGTGAGTTTTAGATAAATTTGTTAAGGGTGACAGGTGACTATTTGAAAATATTTTTACATGACCCTTCCAATGTTTAATTTTGGTAGATCTTAATCCAAAATCAATTACTGTTCCAGTAAAACCATTCACATCAACAGTGTCCCCAACACTAAAGTGGTTTTCAAAAACAATCAAAAAACCTGCAATGATGTCTCCAATGAATTTCTGTGCACTTAAACCTATGACAAAACCTAAAAGGCCTAGCCCAGCCAATGCTGGTGCAATATCGATACCCCAAATAGAAAATAATAATAAGACCAAAACTACAAATAAAGTGTACTTAAGTATACTGTATATTATTCTTACGATAGTTTTGAATTTAGGATTATTTAGTGTTTTATTAGAACCCACAGTATCTTTAAAGAGTAATCTTTTTGCTAACTTTAAAAATACTACGTATAGAAGTAACGTTATTAATGAGTATAATATTGCTGAAAATGTAAATGAATTAATAAAATCAGACATCGATTACCTCGCATTCATTATATCATGACATAGGTATCTTTAAATTAATTTTGAAGATAAAATGTAAAGCGTTATCACATCAATTTTGAACCTTATTGATTGATTAAGAAGTTCTAAATCATTATAATATTACTGATACTATTTCAGGAGGAAAATATGTTATTTAAGAATTACGATCCACAAAAAGGAAAACAACTCAAGGTTTTAGATGCTAAAGGAAAAATAATAAATGAAGAATTAGAACCTAAAATAAAAAAAGAGACGCTAATTAAAATGTACAAGACAATGACTCTAGGTCGAGTTGCAGACATTAGAGCGTTACAATATCAACGACAAGGTAGAATGCTTACCTATGCTCCGAATATTGGACAAGAAGCTGCACAAGTAGGTGCGATGGCAGCTATTGAAAAAAGAGACTGGTTATCTCCAGGTTTTAGAGATTTAGACTCAATGTTATATCGTGGTGCAGAATTAAAAAAGATTTATCTTTATTGGTATGGAAATGAATGGGGAAGTCATTTTGCAGAGGATCAAAAAATACTTCCAATAAATATTATTATAGGCTCACAAATTAATCATGCAGCAGGTCTAGCTTACGCATCTAAAATACTAAAAAAAGATGAAATTGCTGTTGCTGTAATTGGTGATGGTGGGACTTCACATGGAGAATTTTATGAAGGCATGAATTTTGCAGCAGCTTACGATGCTCCTTTAGTGACAATTATCCAAAATAATCAGTATGCAATATCAACACCCAGAAAAAAAGCGACTAAAGCAAAAACTCTTGCTCAAAAATCTGTAGCCTTTGGAATTCCAGGGATACAAGTTGATGGTAATGATGTTTTAGCAATGTATGTTGCTATGAAAGAAGCTTCGAACCACGCAAGATCAGGTAAAGGGCCTGTTTTGATTGAGGCTGTCACCTATAGAATGGGACCACACACAACTTCTGATGATCCATCAATTTACAGGACAAAAGAAGAAGAACAAGAATGGGCAAAAAAAGATCCGATTCTTAGATTTAAAAACTACCTTATGGCAAAAAAAATGTGGACTGAGGAAGAACAAGTTAAACTAGATGAACAAAACAATAAGTTTGTTAAAGAAACTTTTGAATGGGTAGAAAAAAATGGAGCTGTAGAACTGGAAGACATTTTCAAATATACTTATGAAAAAATGACACCACAGTTAAAAGAGCAGTATGAAACTCACAAGAAATTTCTAGAAGAAAGTAAAGGTGAATAATTATGGCGGTTAAAAATTTACTTCAAGCTATAAACGAAGCATTAGACCAGAAAATGGCCGATGACAAAAGAGTTGTGGTCTTCGGAGAAGACTCGGGCTACGAAGGTGGCGTGTTTAGAGTTACTGCGGGGCTACAAAAGAAGTATGGAGAAGATCGTTGTTTTGATACTCCGATAGCAGAAGCAGCAATAGCTGGATCAGCTATAGGAATGGCGATTAATGGATTGATTCCAGTTGCAGAAATCCAATTTGACGGCTTTGTTTTTCCAGGTATTACAGAAATAATTACACACATGGCTAGATATAGAAACAGATCAAGAGGAAGATATAATTTACCTGTAGTTGTAAGATTTCCAGTTGGTGGTGGAGTTAGAGCCTTGGAACATCATAGTGAATCCTTAGAGTCTCTCTTAGGTCAAATTCCAGGTTTGAAGGTTGTTATGCCATCAACACCATATGACGCTAAAGGTTTATTGATTTCTTCAATTGAAGATCCAGATCCTGTGATATTCATGGAACCAAAAAGAATTTATAGAGCAGGAAAACAAGAAGTTCCTGAAGAAATGTACAGAATTCCCATTGGTAAAGCAAAAGTTGTTAAAGAAGGAAAAGATGTAACAGTAGTAGCTTGGGGACCTTTTATTCGTGAAGTACAAAAAGCAATGAAGCTCCTTGAAGAAAAAGGTGAAAAAGTTGATGTTGAACTAATAGATTTAAGAACTATTAATCCAATTGACGAAGAAACTATTGTTAATAGTGTCAAAAAGACTGGAAGATTTGTAGTTGTACAAGAGGCAGTAAAAACTTATGGACCGGGTGCCGAATTGATTTCTCTTGTAAATGAAAAAGCATTTTTACATTTAGAGGCACAACCAACTCGTGTTACAGGATTTGATATTACTGTACCTCTTCCAAGGGGTGAACATTTTCACTTTGTTCAACCAGAAAGAATTGCAGCTGAAATTTTAAAAGTTGCTAAATACTAAGGAGACAGCATATGTTTGATTTTAAATTTGCAGATGTTGGTGAAGGCTTACATGAGGGTGTTATTTTAGAATGGAAATTCAAAGAAGGCGATTCTGTTAAAGAGGGTGATTTACTGGTTGTAATTGAGACTGATAAAGTAAATGCGGAACTAACAGCGCCTGTTGATGGTGTTTTAAAGAAACTTGGAAAAGGCGTTGGTGAAACTATTCATGTTGGTGAGACAGTTGTTCTAATTGATGATGGAACTGGTGAAGAAGAGCCAACCCAAAAAGAAGAAACCAAAGCTGAACCAGCAAAAGAAGAAACCAAATCTGAACCAGTAGAAGAAGAAAAAAGCTTGATAGGAGATACAATCATCGACACAGAAGTTATGGCTTCTTCATCTGAGGGACAAGAAAAACAAATTAAAACTTCTGAACCCAATGTTCGTGTTCTTGCTACTCCAGTAGCTAGAAAATTAGCACGCGATTTAGGTGTTGATATTAAATTAGTTAAAGGAACAGGACACAACGGTCGTGTAATGAAAGATGATATTAGAAAATATGCAGGTTCATCAAGTTCACAAACTGCAGCGCCTGTCTATCGTGAGGTCACTGTTTCAACCGAGGGAGATGTTGAATTAGTTCCAATAAGCAAACTTAGAAAAGCAATAGTCAATGCTATGGTAACTTCTAAACAAGTGATTCCTCATACAACTCTTATTGCAGAATTAGATGTTGATAAGTTAGTTGAGCTAAGACAATCATTGAAAAACCAAGATTTTTATACTGATGTCAAGATTACGTATATGCCTTTTATCGTTAAAGCAGTAACTAAAGCTTTAAGAGAATTTCCGATATTTAATAGTTCTTTTGATCAGAAAAATGATCAAATGGTATATAAAAAATTCTATAATATTGGAATGGCAGTTGATACAAAAGACGGATTAATTGTTCCAGTTATTAAAAAAGCAGATACAATGTCAATTGTTTCTCTTGCAAAGGAAATTAGGCGACTTGCTGAACTAACAAGAGATCGCAAAGTTCAATTATCTGATTTAACAAATGCAACTTTTTCGATTACCAATTTTGGCTCGATAGGGGTGCCATTTGGAACACCTATAATTAATCATCCTGAGGTTGGAATTTTAGGACTAGGTAATATTGCAAAGAAACCAGTTGTTAGAGGTGAAGAAATTGTACCTGGTTATGTAATGCCTCTGTCTCTTTCGGTTGATCATAGAGTAATTGATGGAGCAGATGCAGGAAGGTTTATCAATTATCTAAAACAACTTCTTGAAAATCCATCACTGTTATTGATAGATTGAGGTAAGTAATGAAAAAATACGATATTGTTGTTTTGGGAAGTGGACCAGGCGGTTATGTCGCTGCAATAAAAGCTTCTCAATTAGGAAAAAAAGTTGCTATAATTGAAAAAGAATCGTTAGGTGGTGTTTGTTTAAACTGGGGATGTATTCCAACAAAAACACTTTTAAAAAACGCAAAAGTACTTAAATACGTTGAGCATGCTCTTGATTATGGTGTTGTAGTTGATGGTAAGATTTCAATAGATTGGACTTCAATGCTTAAACGAAAAAATAAAGTTGTTAAACAACTTACCAATGGAGTAGCAGGGTTACTCAAAAAAAATAAAGTAGATGTATTTAAAGGTACAGGAAAAGTTATTTCCAAAGATAAAGTTGAAGTTGAAGGCGAAGTTCTTGAAACAAAAAATTTAATTATAGCTACCGGTGCATTGCCATTTATTCCACCAATAAAAGGATTGAAAGAGGGTATTGCCAAAGGATTTGTCAAAACATCTAAAGAGATGCTCGATATTAAAAGTATTCCAAAAAAATTAGTTATAATTGGTGGAGGCGTTATAGGTTGTGAGTTTGCTACTATATTTTCTGCAATGAATATTGAAGTAACGATCATCGAGAAAATGGATACAATACTTCCTATGATGGATATTGATGTTAGACAAGAATACATCAAGTCTCTTATTAAAGATGGGGTTAAGATATCAACAAATTCCGAAGTAAAAGAAATTACCACAAATTCAGTCAAATATTTTATGAACGATAAAGAACATTCTATAGAAGCCGACACTGTTTTACTTTCAATTGGAATGAAACCTAATACAAAAGATTTAGAAGTTCTAAATTTAAAGATGGATCGATCAAGTATTGTCACTGACGAAACATTGCAAACAAGTGTTAAAGGAGTTTACGCAATAGGAGACGTTAATGGTAAATTTATGTTAGCTCATGTTGCTTCTACTGAAGGAATAGTTGCGGTGGAGAATATATGTGGCTCAACTACAAAAATGGATTATAATCAAATTCCTAGTGCCGTATACGGCTCACCAGAAATAGCAATGATTGGATTAACTGAGTCAGAAGTAAAAGAAAAAAAGATAGAGTATAAAGTTACAAAATTTCCTTTAGCTGCTAATGGTAGAAGTTTAGCAGAAAATGATACAAGAGGGTTTGTAAAATTAATTTTTGATAAAAAATATGGAGAACTTTTAGGTGGACACATATTAGCATATAATGCATCAGAAATTCTCGGTGAACTTGGAACAATTATGAAATTAGAAGGAACAGCAGAAGAAATTTCCAGCACTATTCATGCACATCCTACATTATCAGAGATAATACTAGAGGCGGCACATAGTTTTGAGGGAAAACCAATACATATGTAAAAAAATGCAATTATGCATTTTTTTTTTTGTTCTAATATGATGTGCTAAAATATTTACGTGGAAACTAAAGAATATTTATTAATCTATAATTTTAAATCTGGAAAAGGAAAAATTAGAAAAGACATTACAAAAATTAAAGCTTTTTTTGAACTTAACAATCGAAGACTTGGGCTTTTTGAGTCAAAAGAAAAAAAAGATATTCTTAAATTAATAAATTCACATTATTCAAAATATACCAATTGGATTGTTGCAGGAGGAGATGGAACTGTATCTTCGGTAGTTAACGTTGTAATGCAAATCAATGGTAATAGACCAGTTATTTCTGTTCTTCCATACGGTTCAGCTAACGATATTGCATATATATTGGGAATGAAAAAGAAACTATCGTTTAATTTAAAAACAATTTTGCAAGAAAAACCTATACTCATGGATCTAAATAAAGTTAATGATAAAAAGTATTTTGTATACACAATTGCCGCAGGAATATTCACCGATATTAGTTACACAACAAATAGAAAAAACCTTAACAGATTCGGAAGATTAGCATATTATTTTGAGGGATTAAAAAAAATACAGGATGATGAAAGTGTTTTACTAAATTTCAAGGTATTAAAAAGAGAATTTTCAGAAAAATATAATCTTTTTTTAGGCCTTGCTTCAAATAGAGTTGGTGGATTTACACTTTATAGAAAAAAGAATTCTAAATTAAATGATAGTCTCATAGATATACACTTGTTTGAAAAGAAAAATAAATTTTCAATTTTTCGAATATTTTTGTTTTTGTTAAGAATGGGAAAAAAAGTGAAATCTGATAATATAATTCAAACAAAATATATTGATATAAAGGCAAAAAAAGACATTAAATGGAATGCTGATGGAGAATATTTATGTAGTGGAAATGTTTTTATAGAAGTAATACCTAAATGTTTAAATGTGATTGCATCACAAAAATCGAAAAAGTTATATTTTTAAATTGGATATAAAGTAATTATGATTTACATGTTAGTTTTTTTAAGTATAATAATGTCATGAAAAGAAAAGTAATTTTTATATATATATTGTTTTTTTTCCTTATGACTATTTTAGGTTCAGTGTATACTTACTCAATTTATAGACTTGAACTTGAAAATTCACTAAACATCAATTCAACTATTAGTGGAATTCCATATATATTTTCACTCTTATTTTTTTCGATTATGATGAGTTTCTCAGGAAGATATCTTAAAATAGAGAATATAAAAAAACTTGTTTTTGCTGGCGGATTTCTTCTAATCGGTGCATGGTTAATATCAGCTCTAATTAAAAACATTTGGGTTTTTACTTTTTCTTATGGAATAATGATGGGTAGCGCTGTGGGAATTTTATACGGTATTCCTCTAATGATGGTTCAAAAAAGTAACATAATAAAAAAAGGTTTAGTCTCAGGAATCATGCTTTTAGGGTTTGGTTTATCCTCAGTTATATTTTCTCCTTTTGCAAGATGGATAATTGACGCTTACAGCATGGAAGTCTTATTTTATATTTACGCAATTTTATCTTTTGTAGTAATATTTACTATAATTTTAGTAATAGACAATGCATACGATTTAAAAAAAGATAACGCACTAAGAGAGAAGAAAAAAGTTACAAAAAATAAATCTAATCATAAATGGGGCAGTTTCTTTTTTATATTTTCAGCTATGACATTGGTTGGTTTGACAATGATTGGTTTGACTAACGTAATCGCAACAAAATATTATAACTTTGATGCGGTAATGATCTCAGGAATTATAGGAATTTTTGCTCTATTGAATGCAATTTCTAGACCAATATTTGGGTATTTGATGGACAAGTTTTCTTTTTCAAAAATTTCAATTACTAGTATTGCAATGCTTTTCACTGCTAGCATGATAAATTTTTTCAACCAAGGAGAATCTATTGTGCTATTTTTTATTGCATACGGAATCTACTGGTTTAATCTTGGCATCTGGCTAACAATAATGCCGCTATATGTTAAGAATCAGGTAGGAACTGAAAACTACTCCAAGATTTATGGAAATGTTTTTTTAGGATATGGTGTGTCAGCATTAATTGGAACACTTACGTCTTCATTGATATTGGAATCCTTTGGCTCACCGAGGAACATATATGTCATAATTATGATTTTTATGATTTTCATGTTTTTCTATCTTTCAAACAAACTAAAAAAAGAAATAAAATAACCATTTTTCCTCCTAGCGTGTTATAATTACACATAAATATATTAATTTCAAAGGAGGAAATTATGGAAGTAATTTTAATAAGTATTTTAATTGTTGTAGGTGGATATGTTGCTTTAGGTTTTGATTTTCCAAATAATCCTAGAGTATATAAAAGACGTCCAAGACAGTGGTTTGCATTACTAGGTTTTTTATTTATATTCACAGGAATGTTTGTTACTGTTAATGCAAACGAAGTGGGGATTTCCTATGATCCATTAAATGGGGGTCTTCAAGAAGAATCATATGATGAAGGACTTCATGTAAAAGCACCTTGGATTCAGGTGACAACAATTTCTACTAAACTTAGAGAGTTTACAGCGTCTGTTTATGCACAGACTGGTCAAATTCTCGATGTAAACGGAAACCCTACGGGTGGAGGTCAATTCATTACATATAGCGTAACTCTTCAATATAAAATAACCGTTGTAGATGCGTACAATTTTTATAAAAACTTTGGATCAAACTATGTTCCTGAGTCTATACTTGAAGCTAGAATTAGAGAATCATTACAGGATAAATCAACCGACTATGATGTATTTAGTATTCTTAAAGGTGCTCTCAATGATGTAAGATTAGATACTGAAGAGGATCTTAGAGAATCAATGTTAAATTTAGGTATCTATGTAGATTCATTTATAATTAATGACGTTGATGCGGG
>JAAZUY010000030.1 GCA_018623895.1 bacterium
GTAGATACTTATAAAAGTGATGTCAGATATGATAAAAAAAACGACTCTATTCATGTAACCAATATTGATGGTCCCTTAAAACATCTTGAAAATAATTGGAAATTTGTAGAAAAAGATAATCTAACAGAAGTTCAATTTGATGTTGATTTTGAAATTAAAAATAAGTTTTTGAATTTAATAATGGAAAAATCATTTCAATTTGGTTTAAACAAAATAGCTGATGCTTTTCAAAAAAGAGCTGAAGAGATTTAATTATTTAATTTTTTCTAAAACTTGATTGTGTATAAAATTGTTGCTCACTAAAATATCTGAATTTTCAATTTCCCATTTATCACCATTTGGTTGTGTAACTTTACCTCCTGCCTCTTTGACCAATAGAATACCAGAACAAATATCCCACAAATTAAGATTTCTTTGCCAGAAGGCATCGGTTTTTCCTGAGGCTACATATGCAAGATCAATTGCTGCAGCACCTGTACTTCTTAGTCCGGAACAATTTTTAGCTATATTATCTATTTCTCTTAAATAGTTTTTGTATCCTCTATTTGCGTGTGGAATACTATTTCCTATTAAACAGTCTTTTATATTTTCTCTACTTGAAACCATTATTTTTTTATTATTACACCAAGCACCACCACCTTTTAATGCGCAGTAAAATTCATTTAGGATTGGATTAAATATTACACCATGAGTAATTTCACCATCGTATATTCTACCAATAACTATTCCTACCAAAGGTATTCCATGTATAAAATTTGAAGTTCCATCTATAGGGTCAATTACTATCGTTTCATCATCACCTTTAATTTCATTTGATTCTTCCGTGATATAACTTGCGTTTGGAAAAAACTGTTGAAGTGTTTCTAATATAATTTTTTCAACCTTAATATCTACTGTGGTTACAAAATCACCAACATCTTTAGACTTAATTTGAAAATTTTTAATTTTTCCAAATTCTGAAACTATTGTTTTACCTGCTTTCCTTGAGGCTTTTTCAAAAACATCAATCACTGAAAAATTTGAAGAAATTTCTACTTTTTTTTTAAGGACTAATGAGCTCATCGTTTTTAATAAATTTATTTTTTTCTACATGTTGCAATTCTTGAATCTCAGATCCTGAGATTCTTTTTAATAAAAAATCACCTAGCTTATATCCTGTTAGTTCCATATCTTCATGAAAATAAGGAATTTTAGGAAAAAAATAATTTGGAACCGTAGAATAACTTTTAGAAACAATATAAACATCTTTATTAATCGTATACCCCATTTTTTGTAATGTAGATGTAATTACTAGTGTTCTAACATCACTACCTGATACAATTCCTTTTAAATTATCTTTTTTTGAAAATTTTTTAATAATTTTACTTTTGAGATCCTCTAAAGAATCCTCATGAGAAAAATCTGGATTTGTACATTTAATTAAACCAATTTCGTTTATTTTTTTATCAAATGCTCTTGTTGAAATATATTTGTAAGTAAAATTATTAGCAGGCTTAATTAATATTACCTCATCACATTTTTTTTCTTTTAAGTAATTTAACGAACTATTTATAAAATCAGCATGGTCATTATCAAAATAGGGGTGCTCACTAAATAACTCTGTTCTTCCATGAGTTACAAATGGAAATTTTTTTTCTATTAAAAATTTAACTCTTTCATCATTCAATGTTGTATGAGAAATAATTATTCCATCTGCTAATTTTTTTTCCACAACTTCCCTAATTGCTTCAATTTGATTATCTCTAAAAATTGGTTTTACAATCAATTCATAGTTAGAATTATTTAGGGATTTAAATATTCCTTTAATTATATGTTTCTCATAATTTGTTATGTCGTCTAGTTGGTTGAGGAAAAAACATATTTGAAAAGTTTTTCCCATTTTTAATCTGTATGCATATAAATTAGGCTGGTAATTTAATATGGTAGCAGCTTCCATTACCTTCTTTTTGGTATTTGCATTTATTTCAGAACCATTTTTTAATGCTCTAGAAACTGTAGTTACTGAAAATCCGGTTCTTTTAGCTAAAGTTTTTAAGGTTATGTTAGACATTTTTTCGCTTTATAGTTTAAATTTTAGTATCGTTACAGTAAATAATGATTTTTTTTTACTAAAACTGTGGATAAATACTATTTTTATTTATTTTTTTTATTTCATTAATAAATTAGTAACGATACGATAGCATAAATTAAACTTTTATGGAGGATCTTATGAACAAAATAAGGATTAAAACTATTAGTTTGTTTACATCATTCTTTTTTGGAATGGCTTTATTACTTCAGCCAGTAGCTTCATATGCAATGACGCTAGATGAATTAATTGCAGCCGCGCAAAAAGAGGGAGAAGTAAATACTTATTGGCATTCAAGTAGAATGGGCAAAAAAGTAGCTAAAGCTTTTGAGGAAAAATATGGAATTAAGGTTAATGCTACTAAAATGAAAGACTCTGAGATGACTGAAAGAATTGTTAGAGAAGTTTCTTCAGGAAATGTCATAGTTGATTTAGTTGGATATGACGATGGACCTTTTTTGGATACAGTTTTAACACCTAAAGGAATGGTTGAAAATTATGTTCCACCATACGTGGCTAACGACATTCCTAAAGACAGTCAAAAACCTTTGATCTATTTATGGCAACCATTTGTGATAGGTTATAATTCTGAAACTTATGGAGATAGTTGTCCAATAAAATCATTGTGGCAATTAACTGAAAAAGATTGGTCTGGAAGATTTCACATGTGGGATCCGCGTATAGCTTCATCTATGTTGCAAATGTTTTCAGCAATGGAGGATAGATCAGATGAGTTAGCAGCTTCATATAAAAAACATTATGGAAAAGATCTTAAAGTTTCAGAAGCAAATGCTGGATTGGAATTTGTGAAAAGATTAGCTGCAAATAATCCAGTCTTATATAATGAGGATTATGAAATTGCTGTAGCAGTTGGAACAAAAGGTCAAAGTCAAGCACCAATTGGAATCTATTCCCTAGGTAGACATAGAGAAAATGCTAAAAAGAATCTGGCATTAGCTTTATGCGATGTAGATCCATTTAAAGGTCTAAATCAACCAACTTATATGCAAATTGTAAAGGGAGCTCCACATCCTAATGCAGCTAGATTGCTTGCTTATTATGTACTGACTCAAGAAGGAGCAAATCCATGGGTTGGTGTAGTTGGGGCATATTCATCAAATTCCTCCCTAGGATCAAGTCCAGATAATCCTTATCCTACTGCTGAAGCATGGAAAGGAACATTGTTAGTTTCAAATAATACCAATGTTGCTAACCGTAGAGCAGACTTAATGGATTTTTGGATAAAACATAGTAAATAGTTATAAATAAGGATAATTAAGGCGATGTAAAATACATCGCCTTAATAATTGAAAGAGGATTAATTGAATTCTTCAGACTCATCATCTCATAATTCTGTTTTTATTAATTTAAAAATAAAATTTTCAAAATTTTTACAACAACCTACTTTCCTTATAGGATCAGTTTTGGTTATAATATTATCTTATCTTGTTATTGCCCCGATAGTCTCAATTTTTTCAAATTCTGTATCTTTGACTATGATGGATGCAATGCTTTCAGGAGGTAAGGACGGTGAGTTTACATATAAATATGTTGATAGAGTCTTTGCCTCTTCAATAAGTGAAAAAATTTTTTGGGTACCTTTAAAAAACTCTTTAACGGTGTCTTTTTTTGCAACAATAATTGCTTTAACTCTAGGTTTGATATTAGCATCTTTAGTCACTAGTACTAATATTTTTGGAAGAAAGTATTTAGGTTTTCTTTTGATAATTCCTTATATGCTTCCATCACAAGCTATGGCAACCGCTTGGCTAACAATGTTTAAAAATAGAAAAATAAGCGGACCCCAGGGGATGCTTGAATCATTTGGAATTACACCACCTGATTGGTTAGCTTACGGACCTTTGCCTATTTCAATATGTATGGCTTTAAGTTATTTTCCATTTGCTTTTCTTCTTTTTTCAAGTGCACTTAGTAAAATTGATATTCAATTAGAGGAAGTTGCCTCTACATTGGGAGCAAAAACAAAAGTTATCTGGTCAAAAATAATTTTACCCCTTTTAATACCTACTACAATGTCAGTTTTATTATTAACAGTTGCAAGAACTTTGGGTACTTTTGCAACACCTTATATTTTAGGAACACCAGCAAAATATACATTGCTGTCTACATCATTGTATTCAAGCGTAAGATCAAATGATTCAGGTGTTGTTGCCGTAATAGCTATAGTCTTAAGTTTAATAGGTGTAATGCTGCTTTTGGTTGATATATGGGTCGTTAGAAAATGGCAGAGATTTGTTACTGTAGGAGGCAAGGGTGTCAAAAGACAACCGTCTAAATTAGGTGTCTTAAGAACACCAACTACTTTATTTGCATGGGTTATCTTTCTAATTGCTGCTCTAGGACCTTTTATTGTTTTAGCGCTATCAACTTTAATGAGAGAACCTGGGAATTTTGCATTTTCAAATTTCGGTTTAGCTTACTGGACTGGAGTTAATGTTCCTGGAATGGATCAACCAGGTATATTTACGAGTCCAGAAGTAATTACTGCTTTAAAAAATAGTCTTTTAATTGCTGGATCTGCCTCTGTCATTTGTGGATTCTTAGGATTATTGATTGGTTATGCAGTTGTACGTTTACCAGGAACATTGATTTCTGGTTTTTTAAGACAAATTTCATTCTTACCTTATTTAATGCCAGGTTTAGCATTTGCTGCTGCTTATTTGTCATTGTTTGCAGTTTCTAGAGGACCAATACCAGCATTGTATGGATCAATAAGTTTATTAATCTTAGTTATGGTTGTTACATATTTACCATATGCGTCGAGATCAGGTATATCAGCAATGATGCAAGTTGGTCCTGAACCTGAGGAAGCTGGTATGGTTTTAGGAGCTGGTTTTTGGCGAAGAATTACATCAATTTTAGCGCCACTGCAAAAATCTGCATTGATTATAGCTATTATTCTTCCATTTATAACTGGAATGAAAGAATTGAGTTTGGTTGTTATGCTGGTTACCCCAGGAACTGAATTACTTACAACACAATCAATTAGATTTTTAGATTTTGGATACACTCAACTTGCCAATGCTACTATATTAATTATCGGAGTAGTCGTAATGATTTCAGTTTTAGTTTTAAATAGATTAACAAAAACAAATCTTGCTTCAGGATTAGGAGGATAAATGTCTGAAATAAAAATTAAATCAATTATTAAAAATTTTGGAGGCAATTCAATAGCTGTAGATAATCTCTCAGAAACTTTTCCTGATGGTGAATTTGTTTGCTTGCTCGGTCCTTCTGGTTGTGGAAAAACAACAACATTAAGGATGATTGCTGGCTTGGAGACGCCTGATAGAGGTGAGATATTTTATGGTGATAAAACATTCTTCTCTTCAAAAACTGGAGAATTTATTAAAACTGAAAATAGAAACCTTGGATTAATGTTTCAAAGTTATGCTTTGTGGCCACATATGACAGTTTTTAAAAATATTGTCTTTGGCTTAGAAATGCAGAAGAAATCTTTGGATGAAAAAGAAAAAAGATATTTAGAATTAGAAAAACTTTTTCATCTTGAGAATTTTAGAGATCGATATCCATCAGAACTTTCAGGAGGACAACAACAACGAGTTGCATTAGCAAGAATGTTGGCAATGAAACCTAGTTTATTATTGTTAGACGAGCCTTTGTCAAATCTAGACTCAAATTTACGTTTAGAAATGAGATCAGAACTTAAGCGTCTTCATCAAAGTATAGGATGTACTATAATTTTTGTTACACACGATCAAATGGAAGCCATGACTTTAGCGACTTCTATAGCTGTAATGAACAAAGGAAAAATAGAACAAATTGCAAAACCAATGGAAATTTACAATAATCCAAAATCTCTTTTTGTTGCAAAATTTGTTGGTAGTCCACAAATGAATATCATTAACACGGATAAAGAGAGAAATTTAGCTCTATGTCTCTCAAAAAAACTAAAGATTGAAATGAATAAGGTTAAAAATTTTGGTGTGAGACCAGAAGCAATTAAGTTGGTTCAAAAGAACAATGGTGACATCGACGCAACTATAGAAACTATCCAGCCAACTGGTGCAGATTGGATCATAGGGCTTAACGTATCTGGAAAATCAATGTTTTTAATTAGCTCAGAACAACCTATAGGGAAAGAGAATGATACTATTGGAATTACTTTTAAGGAAGAGGGCTGTCATTCTTTTGATAGTAACGATTTAAAAATAGTTAAAAGTTAAATTAAATTAAAAATAATCTTGATTATTTTTTTTACAGTTAATTTTTGAATTAAGCTACGGTTTTTTGATTTAAATTTATTTTTTAATATTAATAAATGTCTACCCATTTTAATTCCAATATAAACAAGACCTACTGGTTTATCTTTAGTTCCACCACCAGGTCCAGCTATACCAGTAATTGATACATTAATTTTGCTTTTAGAAATTTTAGATAAATTTTTTACCATTTCTTCACAGCATTCTTTGCTTACAGCACCATATTTTTTTATGATATTTGTATCTACTTTTAAAATTTTAATTTTTGCTTCATTCGAGTAAGTAATTAAACCCATTTGAAAGTATCTGGATGAATTTGCTAATTTTGTAAGATTATTGGACAATAAACCTCCCGTGCAAGACTCCGCAACAGAGATAGTTAATTTTTTATGAATTAA
>JAAZUY010000005.1 GCA_018623895.1 bacterium
ATATTTTTCATAATTTCCTCCAAAAAAAAATATCCAAAAAGGATAATACACTATTCTAATCCAGCATTACCTGGTCTAGATTACGAATCGATCCTATCCTCTCAGCTTTACGCTCTCCGTAGTGTAATTTTATTATACCACATAAAAATCTTATTAAAACTTATAAATAATAATATCAAATAATTTTTTTGTAATTTAAAATAATATATGATATAATTTATATATAGGAGAAATATTTATGTCGAATTTTAAATGGTTTAATGAAAAACCAAAGGAAGTAATTGTTACTATGGCATCAGGTCACATAACTCTAAATAAACAAGGATCAACCTTTTTTGAACATGCATATAACGTCTTATTAGGTGTAAATGAAAAAGAGAATCAAATTGCTATAAAACCTCTTAATAAAGATGAGGCGATGTCACAACAATACCCGGACAATAAGAAGTATAAGATTACTGTGAGAGCATCATATGCTAGAATAACTAGTAAAGCGTTTATGGAAGAAATCATGAGTCTCTCAGGACATAATTTTGGAGAACAACCTATGAAATTTCCAGCAAATTGGAATAATATAGATCAAATGTTAATAATTGATTTGAAAGGAGGAGTTGATAATGTTTAATTCAGAAGCATTGGTTTGGGTATGGTTAGCTGTTTTTATTCTTTCAATTGTTTTAGAGGCTGCTACTGTTGATTTTGTAGCAATATGGTTTGCAATTGCAGCATTACCTTCATTTGTTATGGCTCTTTTAAACGTAAGTTTTGAAGTTCAATTAACCTTTTTCGTACTAGTATCTATTCTTCTACTAGTTTTTACAAGACCATATATGGTAAAATACTTTAAAACCAATAGAGTAAAAACAAATGCACAAACTGTTATTGGGAAAACAGCTGTTGTTACAGAAAAGATTTCACCGAACGAGATTGGAAAAGTTAAATTAAGAGGAATTTCGTGGTCTGCAATATCAAATGATGAAATTGAAAAAGGATCAAAAGTAAGAGTTTTAGACATCGAGGGCGTTAAGTTAATTGTTGAGTTATTAGAAAAAAAATAAAGGAGATACAAAATGGAAGCAATTTTTATAATTCTGTTAGTTGCAATTGGTTTGTTTGTTTCGAGTTTTAGACTTGTAAGACAAACAGACATGTTTGTTGTTGAGAGATTAGGTGGTTACTTTAAGACTTGGGATACTGGTATTCATTTACTAATACCTTTCATAGATAAAGTCGCAAAGCAAGTTACTATGAAAGAACAGATAAGAGATTTCCCTCCACAACCTGTTATTACAAAAGATAATTTAACAATGCAAATTGATTCAGTTGTATTTTTTCAAGTCACTGATCCAAAACTATATGCTTATGGAGTAAACAATCCAATTGCAGCTATTGAAAATTTATCTGCAACTACTCTTCGTAACATCATTGGTGATTTAGACTTAGAACAAACATTAACTTCAAGAGAATTAATCAATACAAAAATGAGAGATATTTTAGACGAGGCAACTGACCCGTGGGGCATTAAGGTTAATAGAGTTGAGATTAAAAACATTATTCCTCCAAGAGATATTAGAGAAGCACTTGAAAAACAATTAAGAGCAGAAAGAGAAAAAAGAGAAAGTGTCTTGCTTGCTGAAGGACAAAAAAGAGCTGAAATTCTCAAAGCTGAGGGTGAAGCTGAAGCAGTCATAGTTAGAGCTAATGCTGATAAACAAAGTCGAATCTTAGCTGCTGAAGGTGAAGCTGAAGGTATATTGAGATTAAAAAGAGCTGAAGCAGATGGTATTAACCTCATTAAAAAAGCTGGTGCAGATAATGCAGTATTACAAATCAAAAGCTTTGAAGCGTTAGCAAAAGTGGCAGACGGTCAATCAACTAAAATTGTAGTTCCATCAAATTTAATGGACTTATCTTCAGTTGTCTTGGCAGCAAAAGAAATCGCTACAAATGAACCACCAAAGACACCAGCCACTCCTAAGAAAAAATAAAAAAACACACTAGAATAATAGTAATGTATAAAAAAATAAGGTATTAATTACCTTATTTTTTTATTACTTTATATATCATTTTTTGTTTTTTACTGGGCGATTCGTTAATGACTATTGACTCTCTTAATAATTTATCTGACTCTTTTAAGCCTTTATTATTGTGATAAATAGTTGCAAGTAAATTTCCTTTCTTAATCTTCATTCCAACTTTTACATTGAGCTGAATACCTACTGAATGATCAATTTTATCTGATTTAATTTGTCTTCCTGCACCTAATATCATTGCAGCATTACCAATTTTCAACGCATTTATTTCATTAATCCAACCGTCATAATCTGAATAGATCTCTTTTTTATTAATTGCAAATTGTTTATGAAAATCTTTCAAACTTTCAACATTCCCACCTTGTGAATGAACCATTTTCTCGAAGTATTTGTATGCTTCCCCTGACTTTAGAACATTGTCAACATCAATTGAGGCAATTTTTTTATTTTTGAAGACATTTGAATTAATTAAAATTTGAACAACAATTTCTTTAACCACTTCATTCAAATCTTCTGGTCCATTACCTTTAAGTGTATTAATCACTTCGAAAATTTCAAGTGCATTCCCAACATAATTTCCTAGTGGCTGATTCATATTTGTTAATACTGCACTGACTTTTTTGTTTGCTCTATAACCAATTTTTACCATTAGATTTGCTAATTCTTCTGCCTTTTTGATGTTTTTCATAAATGCTCCTTGACCTACTTTAACATCTAAAACTATGACGTCTGAACCAGATGCTAATTTTTTACTCATTATTGAAGATGCAATTAAAGGCATTGAATCAATTGTTGCAGACACATCTCTAAGCGCGTATAATTTTTTATCTGCCGGTGCAATATTTTTTGATTGTCCGATAATAGCGATATTAATTTTTTTAACTTGATTAATAAAATCGCTTTTTGATAATTCAACTTTAAATCCTGGAATAGACTCAAGTTTGTCTATTGTACCTCCAGTATGACCAAGTCCTCTACCACTCATTTTAGCAAATTTCAAATTGTAATGAGCAATAATAGGACCAATAATCAAAGAGGTTTTGTCTCCAACGCCCCCTGTTGAATGTTTGTCGACTTTTATTCCATCTATGTCAGTTAAATCAATAATATCTCCTGAGTCTTTCATTGCTATCGCAAGGTTACTTGTTTCTTCATCCGTCATTCCATTCAATAATATTGCCATCGCCATTGAACTCATTTGATAATCTGGAATTTTTCCTGAAGTATAATTTTTTATCATATAGTTAATCATATCTTTCGACAATGTTTTTTTTTCTTTTTTTAATTGAATCAAATCTGTCATTTTCATAACTATCACCTACCTTTATATTATCATAAAAGTCTTATGCTATAATATTTGTATGAAAATTATTGCATTAAGACACTCATATACAAAATTAAATGAAGAAAAACGTATTCAAGGAAGATTAGATATAAAATTATCAAAAAAAGGCATTTTAGCCGTCTACGAGAATATAGATTATATATCAAAAATTGATTTTGATTTGATTGTAAGTTCTCCTCTTATGAGAGCTTTACAAACTTCTTTGATAATAGGGGAAAAAACTAATTATAAAAACCCAATAGTCTTACTTCACGAATTTGTAGAAAGAGATTTTGGTAAACTTGATTATACTTTAGTATCTGAATCAAAAAAATTATACAATTCTACATTAAGTATTGACGGTTTTGAATCAAATGAGTCCCTTGAAAAAAGAGTTAATAACGGAGTTATAAAATTGAATTCTATTTATACTGATAAAAAAATACTATTAGTTGCCCATTCTCACATTATTAAAGCTCTGATGAAATTGGCCAATTTTCCAAATCTAAGCTATTCAAATACAGAAATTGATCATAAAAAAGTAACTGAATTCGAATTTATAAAAGGTAAATTGAAATTAATAAAGTAGATGAATATCTAATTAATTAGAATTTATCCTGTCAATAAAAAGTTTAGCTATAGTATTTGTATCCATATTTGAGTAATCTTTAAATGAAATTTCATCTAAGATTTTTACTTTTTTATCTGTATGAAAGAATGGGAATCTTTTTCTAACTTTTTCATTTCCATAAATTTTTACTGGAATTATAGACGCTTCTGCCCTAGCTGCAATTCTGAAAGATCCAACTCTAACTTTAATTATTTCTTTATAATTTCTATATTTTGTTCCGCCCTCAGGAAAAACTACAAATGATAGACCATTCTTTATTTTTGAAATTACATTATCTAATCTTTTTACAGTATCCCTATTATTTGCTCTATCAACCTTAAAACAACCCATTGCATCTAGCCAACCAGATATTATAGGGATTTTAAAAAGTTCTTTTTTTGGTGTAAATGCAACTGGTCTTTTTATTATCGATAAAAGAACAAAAACATCTGAATATGATTTATGTGATGAATAAAAAACTATATTCTTATTCTTAGGAATTTTTTCAGATCCAACGATTGTTAATTTCATTCGCAATAAAAACATATTTATAAATTTGGATGCACTTCTTGTAACATAAGAAAAAAATCTATTGTTCTTACCTGAAAATTTATATAGCGGTGTCATTATCCATATTAGAATTAGTATTATAAATATTGCAAATACTGGAGATATAATAATCCATAAAGGAATTAAATCAGAATTAAAATTGATAGTTGCAGTTAAAATAAAAGTAAAATAAATTACTATAAAAATTGTTGTAATCATATTTTCGTTCTCTCATAAATACAAAATATCAATTTTGGTTTCAACCAAAATTTTTTTAACCTAAAAGATTCTAATGAATATTCAGAAAAATAAGTGTCCCCATCATATCTTCCCAAAACATGAGTTATATATAATACGTCTGCATATTTCATTGATTCTTTGTATAATTTTGATCCACCGATTACGTAGATATCCTTATTATTATTTTTAAAAAATGAATCAAGATCATCTACAAGAATAAATTTGTTTGATTCTTTTAATGTTTTGCTTAGTATATATATTTTTGAAAATGGTAGATTCCCACTTGGGTAATATTTCAGCATCGATAAATAAGTTTTTCTCCCCATAATCACTTCCTTATTTCTTGTGATCTTTTTAAAGTGCTCAATATCATCTTTAAATGTCCAAGGTAACTTATTATTTGATCCAATTAATCTATTTTCATCCATAGCCCAAATCAAATTAATCATACTGAAACTTTTCCTTTGATTGATGGATGAAAATCATAATCTAAAATTTTTATATCTTCATATTTAAAATTCTCAATATCAGTCACATCAGGATTAAGCCATAATTTAGGAATTTTTTTCGGAGTTCGTTTAATTTGCTTTTCAATTAAAGGAATATGATCATTGTAAATATGTGCGTCACCTAAAGTGTGAATAAATTCCTTTGGAACCAGACCTGTAACATGAGCAACCATCGCTAAAAGAAGTGAATATGAAGCAATATTAAAAGGAATACCTAAAAAAACATCAGCACTTCTCTGGTAAAGATGTAATGATATCTCTCCATCATTTACGTAAAATTGCATAAATGCATGACAAGGAGGCAGTGCCATGCTATCGACTTCTTCAGGATTCCATGATGAAATTATAAGCCTTCTTGAGTTTGGGTTATTCTTGATTTCATTTATCACATTTTTTAATTGATCTACACCATTAAAATTTCGCCATTGTTTACCATATACTGGACCTAAATCTCCAAATTTACGAGCAAATTCATTGTCATTCACTATCTTTTCAATAAATTCATCTATAGTTTCGTTGTTATAATAATCACTCTTTTTAAATTTTTTAAAAGGCCATTCATTCCATATTCTTACTTTATTTTCAACTAAATATTTTATATTTGTATCCCCTTTAATAAACCACAACAATTCATAGATTAATGCTTTATAATATATTTTTTTTGTAGTTAAGAGTGGAAATCCTTCTTTTAAGCTGAACTTCATCTGATAACCAAAAATAGATCTCGTACCTGTGCCGGTTCTATCTGATTTATTTTTACCCTCATCTAAAATTTTCTTTGCTAAATCTAAGTACTTATTCATAGTTGGCCAACCTATACAGCGCTTCTGCATAAATAGTTGTTGCTTTTAATAAATCTTTAATGTAAATGAATTCTTCTGGTTGATGAATATTTGATTCTGATCCTTTAAAATGTGCACCATATGCTACAGAATTCTTCATTGATCTCGCAAATGTTCCACCACCAATTGTAAACGGTTTTGAATTGTAGTCTTGAGTATTTTTTTGATATGTATCCATTAATATTTTTATAAAATCACTCTTTGGATCTTGATATAATTCCCTTTTATGGTGATCAACACTGACTAAAGCGTTTTTTAAATTTGATTTAATTTTTTCAATGATTCTATCAAATTCTACTCCTTTTGGATATCTATAATTTAGTTTTAGTTGAATTTTTGATTTAATTTTTTTAATAACACCCACATTTGATGAGGTCTTTCCCATTTCATCACTTTTAAATTCTATACCCAGTTTTTTTCCAGTCAAATCGTTTAAAAAATATTTTTTATACGTATCAGTGAAATCGGATGGAACATGTTTTATCAAAAACTGTAGCATCAAATCAATAGCATTTATTCCTTCATAAGGTGTCGAACCATGAGCACTTTTGCCATTTATACTTAAAAATATTTTATCATTTATTTTCTTCACTTCTCCGGTGTACTTATTTAATTGTAGATATTCTTTGAAATGTTTCTCGTATTTCTGTTTGTATTCAAGACTTACTTCTGCATAATCTGGGACCATATTATCTCTGTCACCACCATTTAAAGATAAAATCCCAGTGTTTTCAGAGCTGAATTCAATATTTATTCTTGAAATTCCTTTTTCAGCATAAATTAGTGGAAAGTCTGCATCGGGTATTATTCCATAAACTGGTTGTTCAGGATTTTTTTTAAAGTAGTACTCTATTCCTCTCCAAGCTGTCTCTTCATCGGTTCCTAAAATTAATTTAATTCTGTGATTAAGTTTTAAATTTGTATTTTTTAAAATTTTCATAGCGTAATACATAGCTAATGTAGGACCCTTATCGTCTAAAGTGCCTCTACCATAAATTTTTTCACCATCTATCTCACCACCATACGGATCATGAATCCATCCTCTACCCTCAGGCACTACATCTAGATGCCCTATAGTGCCAATGAATTTTTTTCCATCACCAAATTCAATATGTCCTGCGTATCCATCAGTATTTTCTGTATTGAAACCCTCTGATTTTGCTTTATCAAGAAACCAATCTAAAGCTATTTTTATATTTTTTCCAAAAGGAGCACCTTCATTTTTTGGATCGAATTTAGTTAATACAGATTTAATTCTTACTATTTCTATTAAATCTCTTACAATATTCTCTTTTTCTTCATATACAAGTTTTTTAAAATCCATTTTTTTCTCCTTAAATTACTTTATGAGCAAGCTCTCTAATGCTATCTTCATCATTCCAGTAAAAGCTTGTTCTCTTTCTAGTGAAGTTGTGACTTCATGAGTAACTAATGAATCTGAAACTGTAAGCAAACAAGATGCCTTTTTACCCAATGATTTTGCTACAGAAAATAAAGCAAACGACTCCATTTCAACAGCACTTAAATCGTATTTTTTTGAAATATCTACATATTCTTTAGAATTCATTCTATAAAACACATCTGATGAATGAATTTTCACAGTTTTTAATTCAAGTTTATTTCTTTTGGCTGCAACTTTAAGTGTTTTATTCAATGATTCATCAGAGTGCATAGTATTCTCATTTGAGAATCCGTAAGTTTTAACAAAACTCGACTCAGAATAGGCAGATTCGACTAGTACAGTATCAAAAAGAGATAAATTCTTTCTGTAAGCTCCACAGGATCCAATTCTTATAATAGACTCAACGTCATAAAACTTATATAATTCATAAGAATATATCCCAATAGAAGGCATTCCCATTCCTGAACCCATGACTGTAACTCTTTCGCCTTTGTAATATCCTGTGTATCCAAGCATATTTCGTGTTGAATTTATTAATTTATATTCTGTTAAAAAATTCTCAGCAATAAATTTTGCTCTTAAGGGATCACCAGGCATAAAGACTATCTTCGCTATATCTTCTTTTTTTGCACTAATATGTGGAGTCATTTGAATCTTCCTTTCCTGTAACTATTACTACGCCTTTTGACGTTCCGATTCTATTTACACCTAAATCTATATACTTTATTGCATCCTTGTAATCTTTAATTCCTCCGGATGCTTTGATTTTACAGTTATCTCCGACAATACTTTTTATTAATTTAATGTCATGATGCGATGCACCTGATGTTCCAAAGCCTGTTGATGTTTTAACGAAATGTGCTCCAGATTTCATAACTAAGTTTGAAACATATTTAATTTCTTCGTCTGATAAATAGCAGGTTTCAATTATGACTTTTAATATTTTTCCATTTGTTTTTTTTAATACTGATTGAATGTCCAGTAAGATTTTTTTTTCATTCCTTTCATAGACATTATTTAAATTAAGAACCATATCTAATTCATCTGCACCGTCATTTATTGCTTTTTCAGCCTCATAAGATTTTACTTCTGGTATATGTTGACCATGAGGAAAACCTATCACTGTACAAACACAAACATCAGTGTCTTTAAGTTTTTTTGAAACATGAGATACAAATGTTGGATTGACACAAACTGATTTGAAATTGTATTTTATCGCCTCTTCAACCAATTTATTTATTTGATTGACATTCACATTATGTCCTAATTTAGTATGATCAATAAATTTACTTAAATCCATCTTTCCTCCTAGTAATCCGTGATTTTATTAATACCTACTTTTAAATTTGAATCAATATCTAAAATTTTATGGTTTTTTCTCAGAAGATTCAAAAACTTTGCTGAATATTTTTTTGGAATTTTCATTGTACCTTCAACAGTTCCAGGAACTTTCTCCATTATTGATTTAATCTTTTTATCTATCTCTTCGAATGAAAAATAGACTATGTTATTTTTTAACTTAATTCCTAAAAGATTTATTTGAGGCGGAATGATAAAAGCGGTATCCAGTTTTTCAACCAAAAAACCCACAAAAAACTTCTCGTTTGAGGGGTAAAAAATATAATCTGAAATTGAAATATCTTCTTTATTATAGTATTCTCTTAAATCATCTAGGTCATTAAGGTACTTTAAAATGTAAAATAATTTTTTTGTTTCAAAAAAATGGAATTTCTCTGATTCTCGTTGATTTTTTTTAATATATGCGTTTTTGATTATTTTAAATGAATTAACTAGGAGATCATTTTTAAACTTTTGAACATCTTCAAATATTTCGTGATAAATTTGAAGATCGAATTTTTTTGTTAAAATTTCTATAATCTTAAAAAATTCTTTAATTATATAACTAGGAGTAAATAGTGATATATTTGCATGCATATTTACATCTAAATATATCGGACTCAGTCTATAAAGATCTGGAACCGTACTTTTTGGTGTTATACATATTTCAAAAGGATATTTTAAGTGATTATGTTTAAATGAAAACTTAGCTATCTTTTCATCCATATAAACATCAAAATTAAGTTCATTTTTAAAAAAATTAATTACTGTTAATATATCGATTTCTCTTGTTTTTTCTTTAAAAAAATGAACTCTAAAATTAGACATTTTTACCTCTAAAATATTATAACATGATTATTATAAATTTTTTTTACTTATTTTATCTAAAAAAGAGTGATCAGTATTGTCAAAACTTATTGGTGTAATCGAAATATATCCATCCTCTACAGCTGCAACGTCAGAATTTATATCTTCAATAAATTTTTTAGAAGAATATTTAGTAATATAAACTTTCTTATTTTCATCATAAATAAAATCAGAGTTATGAAGCTTTTTGCCTAACTTAGTTAGTTTAAATCCTTTTGTTTTATTGAAATTAATTGATGGAAAATTTACATTTAAAATGTGATCACCTTTGTACAATTTAGTATCAAATATATAATCAAAAAAACTATTTAGAGCATCATATATATATGGAGCATTTGGATTAGCAGCGCTAACAGCAATTGAGTGAATTTCTTTCAATCTCGCTTGTCTAGCAGCACCAATTGTCCCAGAATAAAATATATCATTTGCAAGATTATGTCCGAAATTTATTCCTGATACACATAAATCAAAATCTACTTTAAATTCTTTTAAAGCGACTGAAATACAATCAGATGGAGTCCCTTCAATTGTGACAGTACTTTTAGCTCCAACGATGTTCTCAGGCAAATGGATCTTTATTTTTTTATTTATTGAAATAGACATCGAAGATGCACTTTGTTGTTTGTGAGGACAACAAACATAAACATCTCCAAACAATGCTAAAGATTTTACAAGAGTTCTTATTCCATCTGACTTATATCCATCATCATTTGTAACTAATATATTCATTTCAATGCCTCAACGACCTTGTTACATCTTTCACACAAAACATTACTATTTAGTTTTTCAAATACATTCCAACATCTTTCGCAAGTGTCACCGTCAAATTTTCTTAAACTTGCCTGAAGACTTTCACCTTCTTTTACATTAACTTTTGCAACCATTAATATTTCTTTAAGATCAATGTTTAATCTCTGTATATTAACATTCATTTTTTTTGGAATTTTAACTGATATTTCCGCTTGCATAGTTTTTGTAATCAATTTTGAATTTCTTGCATCCTCGATAACTGAGTTTACAGCTAATCTAATTTTTAATAAATCTTCAAGAGCCTGTCTTAAAGCGAATGGATCTTCAGATTCAGTTGGAGTATCAATTCTCTCTAGATATACGTCACTGTACTTTTTGAAATTTAATTTTTCATATGCTTCACTAGTTGTATGAGGTATAATTGGAGTAAGAAGCTTTAATAATGTCATAATTATATCAAAAAATGTAGATTGAATTGCTCTTCTTTCGAAATCATTTTTCAATTCTAAATAAAGCTTGTCTTTTGTAAAATCTAGATAAAATGCACTCAAGTCGTTTATTATATATGGTAATACTGTTCTGTAAACTTTATCAAAATCATAATTTTCATAATAATTGAATATTTTTGAATATAAATCTTTTAACTTTAAAGTGATTGCTCTATTTAGATTTCCTCTCATTGAATAACCAATATAATCTTTTTCTAAATCAAAATCAGATAAGTTCCCCAAAATATATCTTAGAGTATTTCTAATTTTTCTATAACCTTCACTAATCTGTTTTAAATTTTCTTCGCTGATTCTCACATCTTGTTGATAATCTGTTGAGGCAACCCATAACCTAAGTATATCTGCTCCTTTTTGCTTCATCACTTTAAGCGGATCAACGGTATTGCCTATTGATTTGCTCATTTTTCTACCATTTCCATCTAAAGTAAAGCCATGTGATAAAACAGCTTTATATGGAGAATGTCCAAATGAAGCGACAGAAGTCGATAAGCTTGAATTAAACCATCCTCTATATTGATCAGAACCTTCTAAATATAAATCTGCAGGAAAAGGCTCGCCATTTCTTTTTAGGACCATAAAACTTGTCCCTGAGTCAAACCAGACATCCATGATGTCACTCTCTTTAAAATAAATATCATTCGGACTATTTATATTCTTATAGCCTTTTGGTAATAAATCTTTTGGATCAAGTTCATACCACGAGTTTGAACCTCTCTTTGAAAAAATCGATGCAATATGATCCAATACTTTGCTATCTAAAATAGGTTCTCCATTCTCAGTATATAAAACTGGAATCGGCACACCCCAGGATCTTTGTCTTGAAATACACCAGTCTTCCCTTGAACTTATCATATTTGAAAGCCTAGTTTCACCCCATTTAGGATACCATTTTACATCTTTTATTGATTTTAATAATGGTTCTTTTATCTTTTTTATAGATGCAAACCATTGCGGTGTTGCTCTGAAAATAACAGGTTTTTTAGTTCTCCAATCATGAGGATAAGAATGAACAAATTCTGTTGCATCTAATAATGTTTTTTTAGTTTTCAAAAATTCAATAATTTCGTTATTGGCTTGTCTGTAAAATAACCCTTTAAATTGACCAGTTGAATCCATCATATAACCTTTCTCATCAACTGGACAATAAATTTCTAAACCATATTTTTTTCCAACTATATAATCTTCCTCACCATGTCCAGGTGCCGTGTGAACAATACCTGAACCATCTTCTGCAGTAACATGATCTCCTAAAATGACTGGGCAAACTTTTTCATTTAGTGGATGAAAATATTTTAAACCTTCTAATTTTTCACCATAAAATTCTTTAGTAATTACAACATTTTCAAATGATAATTTCTTTGATACTAATTCAATTAGATCTTTAGATAATATAAATTTTCCCTTGTTTGTTTCAACAAGAACATATCTTAATTTAGGATTTACAGCAGTTGCTCTATTAGCTGGCAAAGTCCATGGTGTAGTAGTCCAAATAATTAAAGATACATTATTAAATTCTTCAGTATTTTCAGACAGTTTGAATGCAACATATATTGAAGTATCTTTGATATCTATATATTCAATTTCAGCTTCAGCTAGAGCCGTTTCTGATGATGGAGACCAAAAAACAGGTTTTAATCCTTTATATATTAATCCTTTTTCAACCATTTTTGAAAAAATCAACACTTGATCAGCTTCATATTCATGTTGAAATGTCACATAAGGATTGGACCATTCACCCAATATACCAAGTCTTTTGAATTGTTTTTTTTGCTTTTCTATCTGTTCTTCAGCATATTGTTTACAAAGATTTCTATATTCACTCTTTGTAAGTTTTTTCCTATTTACACCTTTTTTAGAAAGTGCAGTTTCAATAGGGAGACCATGAGTATCCCATCCTGGGATATATCTAGTTTTAAATCCTCTCATAGTCTTGTATCTAACAACAAAGTCTTTTAGTATTTTGTTCATTGCATGACCAATGTGGATATCACCATTTGCATAAGGAGGACCATCGTGTAAAACAAAACTTTCTCCCTCTTTATTGAGTTCTAAATTTTTTTTATATAATTTTTTTTCTTTCCAAATATCTTGTATGAGGACTTCTTTTTCACCCAAATTCCCCCTCATTGGGAAATCTGTATTTGGTAGATTTAAAGTTTCTTTATAACTCATTTTTTCACCTTTTAAATTTATTTTTAGTTTATTAAGTTAATTCTTTAACAAAAATTTTAAGTGTTCCATCTGAAAATGCGTTGTTGTCACCAAACATAATAACTTTTTCTCTAATCAAAATGACTTCACCTTCCAAGGCATATGTTATGCCAGAAAAAAAAGCTATTGCTTTATTAATTTCATCAACTTCAATTTTTTCAAAATTGATAATATATGGTACATGATTCTTAAGATTATCTGCAATTTTTAATAATGTTTCATCATTAGAATTTTCTAACATAAGAAACTCAACTAATTCTGATGATTTCTTAATGTTTTCTTTTTTTTGATTCTTTTTTTTAAATAAGCTCATTTCTATTCCTTTAATACTTTTTTAAAATATGATCCTAGTCTTATCATGGTTGACCCCTCTTGAATTGCTATTTGGAAATCTTCTGTCATGCCCATAGATAATTCATTCAAATTATATTTTTTTGAGATTGATTTAAGTTTAGAAAAAATTTTTCTAGTAGTTTCTAAATCTTTGTTTTTGCCGATCGTCATTAAGCCTATAATGTTTATTTTATCATATTTTTTTGCCTGATTAAAAAATGATGGAAATTCATCAATTAGTATTCCATTTTTTTGTTTTTCTTTAGTTAAATTAATTTGTATCAAACAATCTAAAGTATTGTTCCTATGTTTTTGAATTTCCTGAAGTAACTTTAGAGAATCAACAGTATGTAAAACATCAATTTCATTGATTATTTTTTTAGCTTTATTTCTTTGTAAATGTCCAATGAAATGCCATTCAATATCTTTTTTTCGGATTTTTTCTTTCTTCTTTATAAGCTCATCGACTCTATTTTCTCCAAAAAATCTAACTCCTTTATCGTAGAGAATATTCATCTCTTTGTAGTCGAAGTATTTTGATGCACATATCACCTTACATGAATTAATATACCTCATACATTAAACCTAAAATATACTATGTCCCCGTCCTCCATCAAATAGTCTTTACCTTCTAATCTGTATTTGCCAGCTTCACGGGCCTTTTTAGCATCTTTAAAAATAAAAAAATCTTTGTAAGATAAGGTTTCACATCTTATAAAACCTTTTTTTATATCTGAGTGAATTATTGATGCACAGTCTATAGCTTTCATTCCTGATTTATACGTCCATGCTTTTACTTCATTCTTTCCAGCAGTAAAAAAAGTTTTTAACTCTAACATTTCATAGCTTTGTTTGATCAAAAGATCCAATTGAGACATTTCTAATTCCATTATTTTAAGCAATTCTTTTTTATCATATTCAGACATTGTTGTTAATTCAAACTCAAACTGTGAAGAGAGAATTATGTATGGAATATTATTTTGATTTAAATATTCAATAAATTTCGATACTTTTTTATCTTTACTTCGATTTGAGATATCTTCTTCACTAATGTTAATAACTACAATTGTTTTTTTGAAAGACAACAATTGTTGTTCTTTGATAATTTTATAGGTATCCTCGTCAAATTCATTTCTTGTATCATTTGTCTGACTCAACAGTACTTTTTTTATATTATTTAAAATCGATAGTTCTAAAAGACTTTCTTTTGGATTTTTTTTCTTTTTTTTATCTAAATTTTTAATTCTATTTTCTATTCTCTCAAGGTCGGAAAGCTTCAACTCCATATCAACTGTTTCAAAATCTCTAATGGGATCGACATCTCCATGAACATGAGTAATCTTTTTTGAATCAAAACATCTTACCACATGACAAATTGCATTAACTTCTCTGATATGAGATAAAAATTTATTTCCTAACCCTTCTCCACTTGACGCGCCTTTAACAAGACCTGCTATATCGGTAAACTTAATTGTTGTATTAATAATTCTCTGTGGATTATAATGTTTGGCGATAAAATTTAATCTAGAATCTTGAACTGGAACAACTCCTACATTAGGCTCAATAGTTGCGAATGGATAATTTGCAGCTAAAACTTTGGATTTTGTAATTGCATTAAATAAAGTAGATTTACCCACATTAGGTAAACCTATTATTCCAACCTGTAACATTTTTTCTCCTTAAAAGTTGTATCGATTATAAGCTTTTCTTCTTTTTTAACCATGATGGGATCTTTGTATCTTGACTTTCCTTCTCATTTGATTCATTAACTTCATGTAAACCATCATCTGTAAGTTTAAGTTGTTCGTCAGAGGTGTTGTTAAATATTTCACTTGCAAGATTTTTTATAGTTGTGTCTTTAGCTTTTAATTCATATCCCGTTGCTATTACTGTAACAACCATTTCTTCTTTCATTTCAAGACTAACAGCGGTTCCATATATAATATTTAAATCTTTATCGGTTGCGTTTCTGATTTCAGATAATGCTTGTTCAGTTTCAAATAAGGTTATGTTTGTTCCTGATGTAATATTAACAACAGCATCTGTTGCTCCATCTATTGAAACTTCTAAAAGTTTTGAATGGATTGCTTTTCTAGCTGCCTCGACTGCTCTATTTTCTCCCTGGGCAATACCAACACCCATTAATGCAGTACCTTTGTTTTCCATTACCGTTCTTACATCAGCAAAGTCTACATTGATAATCCCAGGCACAGTAATTATTTCAGTTACACCTTGAACACCTTGTCTTAAAATATTGTCGGATTCTCTAAATGCATCTAAAAGTTGAGTAGTTGGTCCAGAAATTTCTAATAGTCTCTCGTTAGGAATTACGATAAGAGTGTCAACATGAGGTTTCAATGCTTCTAAGCCCTTGACTGCTTCTTGCATTCTTAAAGGTCCCTCAAAAGAAAATGGTTTAGTAACGATTCCTATCGTTAATGCTCCTGATTCCTTAGCTTTTTTTGCAATTATTGGTGCTGCTCCAGTACCTGTTCCTCCACCCATTCCACATGTAATAAAAACCATGTCTGCATCTTTGACCATTTCTTCAATTTCAAAAATAGACTCTAATGCTGCTTTCTTTCCAACATCCGATTTAGCACCCGCGCCTAATCCTCTTAATAAGTTTTTTCCAATTTGAAGTCTTGTTTGTGCTTTGGATCTCTTCAAAACTTGAGCGTCAGTATTAACTGCAACAAATTCAACTCCACTTACATCATTCTCTATCATTCGGTTTACTGCGTTTCCACCGCCTCCACCGACACCTATAACTTTTATTACAGGTTTTTCATTAAATTGATCATTTTCTCCAAAAACCATGGTTAATCTCCCTTATATATGGATATTGTATCACTAAAAATGAAATATAGAAAGCTAAATAAAATATGTAGTATTCTTTTTCATTTCTAGATAAAAGTCATATAATCTGTCTTCTTTTATTGCATTTCTAATTTCATACATTAAATTCTTTATATAGTTTAAATTGTTTATACTTACTAATCTAGAAAATAATAACTCTTTTGCTTTAAATAAGTGTCTCAAATATGATCTACTATATGGAATTAATTTTTCATCTATATCGTTTTCAATCGGTCTCAGATCATCTTTATATCTTAATGATTTAAGAATTAATTTTCCTTTGGATGTTAAAGCTGTTCCGTGTCTAGCTAATCTAGTTGGATAGACACAATCAAACATATCTATTCCATTCATAATGTTTTCTATCAAATCGTCGGGTGAACCCACTCCCATTAAGTATCTAGGTTTATTTTTGGGCAACAAATTTTTTAATAATTTTGTAACTCTATACATCTCTTTTTTTTCTTCTCCGACTGACAAACCGCCTATTGCATAACCATCAAATCCAATTTCAATTGTTTTTTTAGTACTATAAATTCTTAATTTTTCGTTCAATCCACCTTGAACAATTCCAAAAAGTGCTTGATCACTTTTTTTTTCTTTTTTTCCTCTTTTCGCCCAACGGAGAGTTCTATCAACTGACTTTTTAAGATAGTCAAAATCAGCATCATGTGGAGGGCACTCATCAAAACTCATTATTATATCTGCACCAATAATTTCTTGTATTTTTATAGATAATTCTGGACTCATAAATAATCTCGAACCATCTTTATGACTTTTAAAAAGAACTCCCTCTTCACTGATTTTTCTATTTTTTGATAGACTAAAAACTTGGTATCCCCCACTATCTGTAAGCAGTCCACCATCCCAATTCATAAAACTTTTAAGCCCATTATGTTTTTTTAACACATCAGTCCCTGGTTGAACCCAAAGGTGATATGTATTAGCAAGAATTAATCCTTCAGAACATGATTTTATCTCTTCAACGCTTAAACTTTTTACTGAACCTTGAGTTCCTACAGGCATAAAAATTGGAGTTTCAAATGTTCCTGAAGGAGTATGAAGTTTACCATATCTTGCACCAGTCTGTTTACATTCATGGATAAGTTCAAATGAAATTGCCATATAACCTCTCTATGTTATAATTAATTTGTTAATTTTATTCCGGGGTAAATTGTATGAGTATTAAAAATCTAGTAATCAATTCAATGATAGCAGTTATCTATATTATATTAGTATTTGTTTTTAATTTTCTAAGCTTTGAATTGATTCAATTCAGAGTAGCTGAATTTTTGTTGATCCTGTTTATTTTTAACAAAAAAACAAGTTATGGGTTGCTTTTGGGGACTTTCTTTGCCAACTATTTTTTATCACCGTTTGGTTTGATTGATGCTCTATTTGGGACCTTAGCTACAGCTTTTGCATTAATTTTGATCTATTTAATTAAAATTAATTTCTTAAAATTTTTAGCTCCTTCAATCGCAAATGGATTAATAATTGGGCTAATGCTAAATTATCTACTTGGATTACCATTTCTTGAAACATTTTTTTGGATATTTTTAGGTGAATTAGTTGTAATGTATTTAATTGGATATCCTATTTATATAATATTAAAAAATAACTCACATTTTAATAGTATCATAAATTTTTAAATGAGCTTTTGGAATAGGATATTTTAATATCTCATTCATTTTGATGAACTCTAGATTTTCCTTGGGTTTTTTCAATAATTCAATTAATACTGGCTTCATAATCCACTCCTGATGAGAAAATTTATGTTTTATATCATTTTTAACATCTATTATTCTATATTCATATTTTCTTTCTAAAATCTCTTCTAATGAGTTTAAGTCTTCTACTTCATATTGAGGAAATAAATACATCCCTTCATAAAGTTTTGTTTTTACTTTTTTAAGACAAATTTTATTTTTATATTTTAGTATTACTGTACAAAAATACAAAACCTTTACTGGTTTTTTTTTGCTTTTAATTGGATACTTTATTTGATTTCCACTTTTATTAGCTCTACAAATATCAGACAAAGGACAATTTTCACATTGAGGATTATTAACATTACAAACTTGTGATCCTAATTCCATCATTGCATTGGAATAAAGCCTTGGATTATAATTTTGAATAATTTTTTGATTAATCAAATTCATCTTTTTTTTAGTTGATTGCAATCTTATATCCAGTTCTATTTCGTATAACCTAGATAAAACTCTTATAACATTCCCATCAAGTGCAGAATAAGGCTTATTATATGCAAAAGACATTATGGCTCCAGCAGTATATTCTCCTACACCAGGCAATTTAATAACATCTTCATATTTATTTGGAAAATTATTAGAATAATCTTTATGAATAATTTTCGATGCTTTATGCATTAATCTAAATCTTCTATAATATCCTAATCCATTTACTGTACTTAATACATTTTCAATACTATCTAGAGCTAAATTAGAAATCCCAGGATACTTCTTTATAAATTTATTAAAAAAAGGTATAACTGTCTCTACTTGTGTCTGTTGTAACATAATCTCTGAAACCCAAATTTTATAAGGGTCTACTGTATTTCTGAATGGAAAATCTCTTTTATTTTTTTCATACCATTCAATTAACTTCTCAAACCCCACTTAAATCTCTATTTCTCTAATTCCACAAAATTCTATGACATCATTGAAGTGTGTTAAAGATGAAATAGCAATACCATGTGAAACAACAATTACTTTTTTATAATTTGTATATTTAATTAAAGCAAGCTCGATTCTTTTTTTTAATTCTTCGTATGTTTCATAATTAAATTTATCATTTGACTTGACACCATTATTAGACATATATGATTTAAAAGCAAGTTCTCCATTAATTTTTCCAGTCATATTAATATCTGGAATCCATTCATGAAGATCATTTTCAACTAAAACTTCTAAATTTTTAATAGAAGCTATATTTGCAGCAGTTTGTAAAGCTCTTGTAAAAGGTGACGAAACAATTATATCTGCATCAGTTAATCTCGGATCAGTTGCTACTTTTTTTGCTTGTTCAATACCATTAATAGTTAGCTTACCGAAATCATATCCTAGACTATATGATTCTTTTCTTAATACTTGATCGTATCTTGGTTCGCCATGTCTAATTAATATAAATTTTGTCATAAGTACCTCAATAACATTATAACACATGATTTTAAACAAAATTATCTCTTATTTATTCGATATGCTATAATCTTAAAGAGGTATTTATGAATAATTCAAGTAGAAAATCAATAAGAATTTACGATGAAAATCACCATATTTCTGATGAGGAAATTGAATCAATTATACTAGCAGCTAATAAAGCACCCTCCTCTATGAATATGCAGCCTTGGAGATACGTTGTAATCAAATCAAAAGAAGCCAAAAATCTTCTGAAAGATGCTTTATATGGAAATAAAAATCAATTGAATACAAGTTCTGCAATGATTGTAATCTTTAACGATTTAAATAAATATTCTTTAGCTGATAAAATTTATACACTAGCATATGAAAAAGGATTAATGCCCCTTGAAGTAAAAACTAAGCAACTTTCAAATATAAATAAAATAATGCAATCAAAAAACAAAGAAAAAATGATTCGAAGCGGACTCATTGATTGTGGGATTGCTGCAATGAATTTAATGAATGTAGCAAGAGACTATGGATATGACACCTGTCCTATTGGCGGATTTAATCATGATAAAATTCATGATGTATGTAATTTAGATAAAGAAAGATACTATCCTGTAATGATAGTATCAATAGGTAAAGCAGCTGAAAAAGGATATGAATCTATAAGATTATCTTTTGATGATGTAGCAAAAATAATATAAATATTAATACTTACATATCATAGTCTGAAAGAATTTGAGCAGGTGATTTTCGCAATAACAACAATACTGGCATCAATCCAAAAATAAGGTTGATAATATAAGCTACAATGGCTCCTAAAATTATTGATGAAAATGTCACTTTGAAAAGATTAAACTCATTAATAAAACTATCTTGCAACAACGATAAACCATAAGTGCTTAGTCCATATCCGATCATTGTAGAAAATGTTGTTAAGATTAAAATTTCAATTATAAAAGCTCTGAATATATCTTTTTTATAAACTCCAATAGCCCTCATTATGGCTATTTCTTTTACTCTTTTAGTTAGACTTGATCTAATAATAAAGTAGAATCCTAGTGACGCTATACCAACTAATGTAAGTGAAGAAGTCAATGCAGAAGCAAATACTAATGCTTGCATATTTAAAAGTTCAGCTTTAGATGTTTCAAATAGATCTTCAAGAATAACTTTATCTTCAAAATAATTCTCAATATCATTTTGAATCGTTTTGTCGCTTAAATATAAATAAGTATCTTGATTATTAAAAAATTTAGTATTAAATCTAATTA
>JAAZUY010000031.1 GCA_018623895.1 bacterium
ACCCAACTCATAATATAGGAAAAATAAATATGCGGGTGAGAAACACTTAATTAAGGATTCCCAAAACATATAAATTTTATTCCCTTTTTAAATAATTATGTTCTATAACTTTCTAGGTTTTAAGGAGAATAAATGGATAAATTAAAAGAATTAACTCTTTTGGCTGGGATTTCTGGTCACGAAAGCAGAGTAAAAAAATATATAGAAAAAGAACTTGAGAAAATCAATGTTGAGACTAATAATGATAATCTCGGATCAATAATTGCTGTTAAGGGTGAAAGTGGACCAAAGATTATGATAGCAGGTCATATGGACGAAATTGGACTTATTGTATCAAATATTACTGAAAATGGATTTATCAAATTTCAAACGATAGGTGGTTGGTTTTCACAAGTTATGATTTCAAAATTATGGGATATTCATACTAAAGATAAAGTCATCACAGGAGTATCAGGAATCAAACCCCCACACATCATACCACTAAATGAAAGATCTAAGGCGATTCCAATTGAAGATTTATTTATAGATATTGGAGTTTCTTCAAAAGAAGAAGCCTTAAAAAATGGAATTGAAATTGGACAGATGATTACTCCACACTCTGAATATATCGAATTAACTAACAAAGATTATATTTTGTCAAAAGCCTTTGATAATAGAATAGGATGCCATGTTGTTCTTGAGTTATTAAAAGAAGCAAATCCTGAAAAATCAACCTTATACGGAACTTTTACTGTTCAAGAAGAAGTTGGAGTTCGCGGAGCAAAAACTTCTAGTTATGTAGTAAATCCAGATATCTCTATTGCTGTAGATACAGGAGTTGGACATGACACACCGAAAGGTCAACCTGAAGAACAACAACTTGGAAAAGGACCTCAAATTTTTCTCTTTGATGCAAGAACTATTGGTCATCCAAAATTAAGAAAATTACTTAAAAAAATTGCAAAAGATAATGATATTCCAATTCAAGAACCCTATTTAAGAAGAGGTGGAACAGATGCGGGGAGTATGCATATTTCTTACAAAGGTTCTCCTGCTGTTTCAATTGGAATTCCAACTCGTTACATTCACTCTCATTACTCAATAATACATAAAAAAGATGTATTAAATACAATAAAATTGTTAAAATGTTTTGTTGAAATTTTTGATTCAAAATTATTAAATCAGTTAGTTCAGTAGAACTAAAAAGAGGAATAGAATGAAAAAAAGTATAAAAATTGAAAATATTACTTGTGCTAATTGTGCTCTTACAATTGAAAATCATTTTAAGAACAATCTTGATATTCAAGTGAATGTTCACGTTCCATCAAGACGTGTGACTTTTAAAAATAATAAAAACTTAGATACAAATCAAATAATTAGTGAATTTCGTTCTATCGGATATAATCCAATCCTTTCATCAGCTGATAGTTTAAAACAAAAGAGAAAAGATTTAATAGACTTAATAATTAGTAGTATTTTTACTTTGCCGTTATTACTAACAATGTTTCATCATTTAGGTATAAATATTGACATTCCTATGTGGCTTATGAATCCACTTATTCAATTAATCCTTACAACGCCAGTATATATTTTTTGTGGAAGACGATTTTTTAAAAGCTTTTACTTTCAACTTCGTGCTAAAAAATTTGGTATGGACACATTAGTAGTTCTAGGTACGTCATCAGCTTATTTTTTATCAGTAATGGAGATGGTGTTAAATCCTGTCAATCCAAATTTATTTTTTGAAACAACTGCAGTTATTATATGGATGGTTTTAATAGGAAACGCCTTTGAAAATCGAGTCAATGAAAAAACTAGTGATTCATTATTTAGTTTAATGTCGTTAGAAAGCAAAGAAGTTAGGGTTAAAACTGAAAATGGAGACAAATTAATTCCAATTGAAAAAATAACAAATGACATGATAATCAGAGTTTTTGCTGGTGAGAATATTCCATTAGATGGAGTTGTACTTAGTGGTGAATCATATGTTGATGAACAATTACTAACAGGAGAAGCGATGCCTCTAGCAAAAACAAAAAATTCTACTGTTTTTAGTGGTACAAAAAATCTTAATCAAACAATTGAAATAAGACCTACGGCTTCAAGTGAAGACTCTACTTTGAATAAAATAATAAATACTGTATTAGAAACAACTTCATTAAAACCTAAAATTCAAAGAGTTGCTGATAGGATTTCCTCTTGGTTTGTACCTACAGTTGTAATTCTTTCGATTGTAACGTTTGTTCTATGGTACGTTATTCTTAGATCAAACATCGATGTTGCTTTTTCCGCTTCACTTTCTGTGCTAGTTATTAGTTGTCCCTGTGCGCTTGGTTTAGCAACCCCTACAAGTATATCTGTTGCTAGTGGGATTGCATTTAAAAAGGGTATTTTGTATAAGAGTGCAAAATTTTTTGAGGAAGCACAATCGATTAACGTTATTGCATTTGATAAAACAGGAACCTTAACTAAAGGTAAACCTATCGTAGATAAAGTTTTTGGTGATGAAAGAACATTAAAAATTGCCGCTTCTCTAGAAAATCATACAAATCATCCACTTGCAAAAGCAATAATTGATCATTATGGAAGATCATTATATGATGTTGAAAACACTTCATTAAGAGTAGGCTTAGGTATTGAAGGTTTTATTGAAAAACAAAAATATTTTATTGGATCAAATAGATACCTTTTAGAAAATAACATAAGGAACAAATATCTTAATGAGAAAATAAATGTTGAAGGAAAAACAATTGTTTACGTTGCTAATAAAATTGAAGCTATAGGGTATATACTTTTATCAGATGAATTAAGAATAGATTCAAATAAAGTTATTCAAAATCTTAAATTACAGAACCTAAAACCAATAATGTTAACTGGTGATAATGCTCAAGTATCAAAATTAATAGCTGAAAAATTATCAATAGATGAGTATTATTCGAATTTATCACCAAAAGATAAATCTAAAAAGATTTTAGAATTACAACAAAAAGGCTATAATGTTGGTTTTGTTGGAGATGGAATGAACGATGCTCCAGCATTAAAGGTATCTAATACTGGATTTGCAGTTAAATCAGGTCATGATATTGCACTTGACTCATCAGATGTTACATTAATGCGTAATGAGTTAAGCCTAGTAATTGATTCAATTAATCTTTCAAAAGCCACTAAGAAAAATATTTTCATAAACTTTTTGTGGGCTTTTTTATACAATATAATTTGCATTCCCATAGCTGCAATGAATCTTTTGGACCCCTCAATTGCAGGAATCGGAATGGCATTTAGTTCGATTTTAGTAGTTTTAAATGCATTAAGCTTAAAATTATATAAATATTAGGAGAAATTATGAAATTAAAAGTAAAAAATATGACTTGCGAGCATTGTGTAAATAAAATCTCTGTTGCATTAATAAAAGAAAATATTATTCCAGAGATTAATTTGGATTCTCGTGAAATTTCTATTTCAGATGAAAAACATAAAGAAAAAGTAATCTCTATCTTAAAATCAATCAACTATATTGTAGAGTGAAAATAACTTCAGGTCTTTTCAAAGGTAAATCTATAAGTAGAGTTGGGGTTTCTACAACTAGAGAAACTTCTAATTTAGTAAAACAAGCTGTTTTTAATATGCTTGGAGACATTAATGGAAAATCTATATTAGATTTGTTTTCTGGTTCCGGACAATATTCTTTTGAAGCGATTAGTAGAGGAGCAATGAAATCAATATGTATTGATAATAATAAATCTTCAATTCATACTATAAAAATAAATTCTAATAAACTAAACTGTAAAGAAAATATCGAAGTAAAAAAAATTGATTTATTCAAAATAAAAAAACTTGTACTAAATGAGAAAATAGATATCACTTTTATTGATCCACCTTATTCATATAACGATTTTGATACCCTAATTAGAAAATTACCTCGTTCAGAAGTATTAGTAATTGAAACTCATAAAAATACACATTTGGATGAAAAGATTGATGTATATACAATTATTAAATCAAAGATATATGGAATTAAAAAAATTTCAATTTATAAATTCCTATTATATTCTTGATAAATTATATAAAAAAATATAAAATACCTTTGGAGGCTACTATGGAAATTTCAATATTCTGGTTTATTTTTTGGTTAATTATATCATTATTAGTGGGTGGAGCTTTAGGATTTCTTTTATCAAGATCATGGTTTAAGAATTATCTAAAAAAGAATCCGCCAGTAAATGAAAATATGATAAAAGAAATGATGAGACAAATGGGAAGAACACCGTCTCAAAAGCAAGTTAATCAGATATTAAATTCAATGAATCAATTCAAGTAAAAAAAAACAGGAATCTACCTGTTTTTTTTCTTTTTTCTAAAGGGTAATTCAAGACCCTCACCCAATTTTTTTAAATTACTAATATGTCTTATTAAAATGATTAATACTAAAATAACAATGACTAAGGCTTCTAAAGCATATGTTTGTAAAGATTTATCGGTGAATCCAAAGAATAAAAAATCTGGAAACAGTGAATATAATAGCTGTCTTGAAATCATTAATAATAGACATACACCAGCTGTAATAAGAGATGCAATAGATACTATTCTATTTTTTAGAAACGTTAATGTAAATGTTAGGATACATGCAAGAAAAACTATTGGTTCTATGAAAAAGATAACACCAGCAGTAGTTGCTGCTGCTTTACCTCCTTTAAAATTAAGATAAATTGGAAAAGCATGACCAACAACAGCTAGAGCACCATATAAAATTTCTGTATTGAATGCACCCAATCTGTAAAATTGTTCTAGTTTAAATGCCCATAAAAAAAGCATTACTGCCATTCCTTTTAAAAAATCAAAAACAAAGGTAAAAAATCCTAATTTAGCTCCTAATACTCGAAGTGCATTACTTGCCCCTGTATTTCCTGAACCGTGTTCTCTAATATCAATATTTCTAAAAATCTTCCCGAGTATTAATCCGGAAGGAATTGATCCCAGTAAATATGAAGTTATACATAAAATTATTATATAAATGTATTGCATAATTATCTCTTTGTAATTATAACATATAAAATTTCATATGCTATTTATATTATAATTTTTTTCAAAAATATAAAAATTTAAATATTAATCGCATTATTTTTTCTTTTTTGGTATAATTAATGACATAATAAAGGGTGAAACATATGCAAAAGTACGATGAAAGTTCAATTCAAATATTAGAAGGCTTAAAAGCTGTAAGAAAAAGACCAGGTATGTACATTGGTTCGACTGACTCAAGAGGACTTCATCATTTAGTGTGGGAAATTTTAGATAATGCCATTGATGAGGTATTATCAGGACATGGAAATAAAATAGTTCTAACAATAAAAAAAGACAATTCAATCAAAATTGATGATTTTGGAAGAGGAATACCTTATAAATTACATTCCTCAGGAAAACCAACAACTGAAGTTATTTTTACTAAACTTCATGCAGGTGGAAAGTTTTCATCTAACAGTGGATATAAAGTATCAGGAGGTCTTCATGGTGTTGGTTCTTCAGTAGTTAATGCATTGTCATCATTTCTTGATCTAACAATTAATAGAGATCAGCAAATATGGCATCAGAGGTTTCAAGACGGAGGATCACTAATTTCAGAACTAAAATCTTTAGGTACAACAAAAAAAACTGGTACATCAGTTTGGTTCAAACCAGATCCTGATATTTTTTCAACAACTCTCTTTTCTTACGATTTAATAAAAGAACGTATGCGAGAAACTGCATTTTTAATTAAGAATCTAGAAATGACTTTGTTCGATGAGAGGTCAGAAAAAAAAGATACGTTTTGTTATACCGATGGTTTAATATCTTTTATTAAGTTTTTAAATTCAAAACATGATGTCTTAAATTCTATAAAATTAATTGAGGGGAATTACTCAAAAACAAAAAATGGAAAAAAAATAGAGGTTGAAATTGCTTTTCAATTTACAAAATCATATAACGATCAGATTTATTCTTATGTAAATAACGTACGTACAAAAGATGGTGGATCACATGAAAGTGGATTTAGAACTGCAATAACAAGAGCTGTAAATGACTATTCAAAAAAATATCAACTTCTTAAAGAAAAAGATTCCAATCTTGAAGGGACTGATATTAGAGAAGGCTTAGTGACGGTTTTATCATTAAGAATTCCTGAAGATTTATTAGAATTTGAAGGACAGACTAAAGGTAAATTAGGCACACCTGATGCTCGAAATGCCACAGAAAACATTGTATACTCTGCTATAACAACTTACCTTGAAGAAAATAAAGAAATTGCTTATTCAATTTTTGAAAGAGCTCAGAATGCACAAAAAGTTAGAGAAGCTGCAAGAAAAGCAAGAGAAGAAGCAAGAACAGGAAAACTAAAGAAAAAAAAAGATGTAACATTATCTGGAAAATTAACTCCTGCGCAAACTAAAGATAAGACAAAAAATGAGTTATTTCTTGTTGAAGGTGAGTCTGCTGGAGGTTCGGCTAAACAAGGGAGAAATAGATTATTTCAAGCAATATTACCTCTTAGAGGTAAGGTAATTAATACTGAAAAAGCCACATTAGAAGCGATCATGAGAAATGAAGAGATAAATTCCATAATTCACGCGATTGGATCTGATTTTGGTGTAAATTTTGAAATATCA
>JAAZUY010000032.1 GCA_018623895.1 bacterium
ATTTTGCGTGAGCAATTAAAGATTCTTCAGAAATTAAATTTGGATGCCAATCAGATGTGTTTTCATTGCCAATGGAAAGTGCCAATACAATGTTACTATATTTTTTAGAGTAATTTAACATTTTATCTAACAGCTTGTAATTTGTTTTTTTATTCTCATTAATTGAATTTTTTGAATGTCTTCCAATCCCGCTGCCGAAATGACAATTTGGATTATCTATTTCACCTTGCGGTTCTACTCCAATCATTACTCTCAAAGGGAGATCATTTTCTTCGATTATTCTAAGAACTTGATCACAGTGATACGAGGTATCAAATAGTCTGATGTAATCAGTAAAAGTGCATAAAATTTTTAGATCTTCTAAAACTTCTTTATCAGAAGGAAATTTATTTAGTTTTGGACTTTGATATTTTCTGTATCCTGAATAACAGATTCCTCTTTTGATTTCAAACATAATTCACCTCATCGAAAGAATTAAAATAATTGATATTAAATTTGATAACATATGAACAAATATTGGAATAATTATATTTTTATTAAATCGTAAATAAATAAATCCGAAGACACAACCTAAAACAAAATAAGGGATGCCAGAAATAAAAATTACTGAAAGACTGTTATTCATGATCTCGCTTGAAACATGAATCAATGCAAAAAATATTGAAGATAAGATAACTGCAAACATGTTTGACTTGATAAGACCAAATATAGCTTTTCTAAAAACTAATTCTTCAACTATCGGACCAATGATAACTACACTTAATATCAGAAGAAATTGACCTATGACGGGGTTATTATTTGACAACATAGACTCTACAGCGATTTGATTTACTGAAACATCGTATGAGATACTAAAAAGACCTTCAAAAATTGACACGATTATTTGAGAAATAAAAGTACCAAATAAAACATACAAATATCCTGAAACCGTGTAACCAATGATTCTAAATTTAAGAGACTTTGTTAATAAAAGATCTCTATTTATATTTGTTTTTAAAAAGAAAAGCATAGGAATTAATAAAATTATATATAATAAAAAATTTAAAAGACTTAATCCAAAATTTGATAACTGTTCACTATTTGAATCATCTATAAGAAAATTACTATCTAAAAATATAATATATATTATTGAAGATAAAATAATAGTACAAATAAAATACCAAGCTATTGAGTAAAAATAACCGACTAAGTTGTTAGGGTTTTTAATGGTTTTTAAAGAATCATTGAACATTTTTTTAAAATCAATTTTTGTATTTTCTGACATTTTTCACCGTTAAAATTATATCATGAAAATATGACTTTAAAGGGCATCTTGCTCGATAAATTCTTTTTAAGAAATTTAAAAAAGAGCTAATTATGTTAAAATATATATGTGAAAAAAAAAATAGAAGATCTATTAATTGCAACTCGTAATCAAGGAAAATTTAATGAATTGAAAAAGTTACTAGATCCATATGTGAAAAACATAATATCTCTAGGATCTTTAAATGACTTTGATGAAATTGAGGAAGATCAAAAAACGTATTACGGAAACTCCTTAAAGAAGGCTAAGCATTACTATGAAAAATATTTAATACCAACATTAGGAGATGACTCGGGAATTGAAATCGATGCGTTAAATGGTTACCCTGGAATAAATTCAGCAAGAATTGAGAGTTCAGATTTAAAGAGAAATCAACTTATTATTAAAAAAATGATTACAATTAAAAATAGGTCAGCATGTATGTATACTGTTCTTGTTTTTTATAACAAAAAACCATTTTCATTTACTGGAAAAGTCTGCGGAGAGATAACAAATAAAATTAGAGGGTACAATGGGTTTGGATATGATTCTATTTTTCTTATTAAAAAATTAAATAAAACTTATGGAGAAATGTCTTACGAAGAAAAAACAATTACATCTCACAGGAAAATAGCGATAGAAAAATTCATAGATAAATTAAGAGGAAACTATGATGAAGAATTTAATTGAAGAAATAATAAATAAAACTTCATTAGTTTTAAATTGTAAGCCCGAAGAAGTCAAAATAATTAAAAAATTAAAGGGTGGATTGAGTAATGATACTTTTCATGTTCAAGTAAAAAAAAGATCATTTACTTTTAGGAGAATAGGACAGGATGGAAATTTATTTGTTGATAGAGAAATTGAATTTCAAAATATTAAGTCAATAGATAAATTAAATTTAAGCTCTAAGGTGTTTTATTTTGATACTGAAACTGGGGATAAGATACAGGATTTTATTGAAGGAAAATCATTAGATGAATTAAATTTTAATGATTATGTAAGTGAAATATCTAAATCTTTAAAAAAAATTCATCAAAGTAAACATGCCAATATTAATGACTACGGTCTAATAAATAGACTTAAATTATATGAAAGCTATACAAACCAACGTACTCCAAACTACCAAAAAATAAAAGCTTTATGGTTAGATTTATATAAGAAGAACTATCAATTTAATGAAAAAGTTTTCTGTCATAATGATTTACAACAATCAAATATCATTGTAGATGATAACAAAATATTTTTTATTGATTGGGAGTATTCAGGTTATAACGAATTTTATTATGATATTGCGTCTTTTGGTAATTTAGATTTTAGACATGCATTAGTTTTGTTAGATAATTACTTAGGTAGAGAATCAACACCTGAAGAAAAAAATCATTTAAGATTTTATAGAATATATCAAACTTTGCAGTGGCATCAAGTTGCTTTGTACAAGAACAAAATTGGTCTGGGAGAAAAAATTGGAGTAGACTTTAAGTCATTAGCTATAAATTTTTTAAAAATTGCAGAAAGTTTATCGGAGTATTTATTTGAGTTATGAAATTAAAAGATATATTTTCATTACCAAGAAATAGTGATAGTCTGAAAATAATTAAAGATTTTTTGGGACAAAATTTAAATTATAAAGATAATATAGAAGTTTTTTTATTGTACTCTAAAATATTACTAGATAATTATGCATATGATGTTCTCATTAAAGAATCAAAAGAACTTTTAAAAAGGTATGAAAATTATGAGTATGATTTATTTTTGGATGAAGTATATGAGAATATTGTAGAAGCAGAAATAAAAAAAGAAAATTTTAATGAAGCACAAATTCATTTGAATTACAGAAAAAAAAATTTACCAATTCTTAAAAGATATCGTCATTATTATCAAAGTTTAATTTTAAAAATTAAACTTCAACAGCCGTATGAAGAGTGGCTTGGAAAATGTTTAATCGAAGATATGCCAATAGAAATTTTTGAAAAACTTTCAATTATACTCCTTGAAAAATACATAAATGATTCTAATTATACTAGTGCACTTGAAATATATAAAAAGTTGGAAATTTATTCTCCTGAAAAACATGAAATATTTGCATATAAAATTTACGATGGGTTGAAAGATTATAATACATTAATCCAAAGAATTGAAAAATTAAAATCAATAAGTAATAACTACGACGCTATTTTTTATCTTGCCAAATCATTTATAAAAATGCAAAATTTTCAAAAAGCAATTAATGTTGAAGTTGAAAATGAAAGTTTTATTTCCGAATGCAACAAAGCTAGTAGACTAAAGTTCTATAAATTGATGATTGATATGTATACTATTTTAAAGAACAATCTATCCATAAATATGTATGAAAAATTAATTAAGAAATTAGATGTTAAAGATATTAAGTTAGAAGAACCAAATCAAAAAAAGTTAGAAGAAAAAAAACCAAATAAAGAAATAATTTTAGAGTCATCAAAAAAAAATGCTAGTATATTAACTATTGAGAAAATAATTAGAATGTTTGAAGATCACTCAGTCATAAAATCAAACTCTTTCAGAGAAGAACTTAGGCTTTTGTGTAAAAGTATAAATAATATTAGCAAATTTAAAACCATGTTGATATATGAGAGATATGATAACAATTTATATTATTTTCGTAATGATAGATTGTTTGATAAGCATATTAAAAAACAAGACATTGAGGGATCTCTTCTCAATGAAGTGTCAAAAAATAGTATAGAGGGATTTATTGAATTTGATTTTTTTAAAAAATATAACGAAATTGTAAGTTCAAAAATCTTTGAAAATATTAATTCAGTTTATTCTTATTTAAATGACAACATTATCATAATGTATTATTTTGAAAATAAGGATAAATATTTTTTAGAACATGAAGATTTTTTGAAAGTTGCCTCAATCAATTTGATGTTTTTTCACTCTATGTATTTGAAAAATAAAAAGCATGTATTAAACACTAATGTACTAGAGAAGTTGATGTTGAATAAAGATATAAATTTAAGGATATATATTGATGGTCAATATAAATATTCAGAAAGTGCAAAAAACATCTTTGAAATTAATAATTTTTTAGACCTCGGCAATTTCATTAAAAATATACAAATAGATTATCAAGATAGATACAAAAAAGAATTTAAAGATTTAATATTAAATAAGAAAAAGCAATATGTTTCTTCATACAAATATAAAGAAAAATATATTAAAGAATTTTCTTCAGTATATTTCATTGGGGATAATGTTATTGCATTAAGTTATTTTGAAGACAATACAGAAAGAATAAATAAAGAAGAGAAGATCAGAAAAGACCTAATTTTAGATTCAAATTTTGGTTTTAAAAATAAGCAAGCTTTTATAAGAGAATTGCCTGAAAAACTTAAAAATAAACTCTCAATATTAAAGTTGAGTGTATCAAATAAAATCGAATACTTATATGGTAAGAGAAAATATAAAAGATATTTTAAGGAATTTTGTTTTCTAACTAACAAGATTATAAATAATAAAGATATCTATATTTTAAATGATAATAGCATAATTGTTATTATTGATTCAAACGATAAGAGAAAAACTGACAGAGTAATTAGGAGTTATGAAGAAAAAATTTATGGTTGGAAAACTAATTCTATTGATAATGAATATTTTGATCCAAAAATTGGAATAATCAGATATCCGGTTGTTACATCTGAGACAAATGTAGATGTATTACTTCAATATTTGGATTTATCAATTCAAATTTGTAAAAAAAATAATAAAAACTATCATTTTTTTAAGTATTCAGATTATGAATATGAAAAAAAGGAGCAATTTATTATCAACGAAATAAATTACGCGATTGATCATCAAAATTTTTTAACTGGGTATAGACAAATAATCAATAAGAAAAAAAACAAAGTTTGGTTATATGAATCATTTCAATATATTGAAAATTTAGACATTAGTGAAAAAGATATTAGAGGCATAGCAGAAAGAAGAGATCGAATTATTTTATTTGACATGTCTCACATTGAAAAAACTTTGAGTTTTATTAGTTCAATTTATGAAAATAGTAATAAAAGTGTAAAATTTTTATTACCCTTAAGCACTAAAACTATAAAATCTCATCTTTTTTTTGAAAAAATAAATGATATTGAAAAAATTTTAGAGAATAAAAAAGAAGTGCTACAATTTTTTATAGATATTAAAAAAAAGGATATAGAGGTTATTAAAAAGATTAAACTCTATGCTTCTAGAGGTTTTAAGATTCACACAAATGATTTAAACGCTGTCCTTTTAAATAAAGTTCATGCATATCATCATATTAATCAAAACTATGATATGGAATTTGAAACTATAATAAATTTAGCAAAAATTATTAATTCAGAAAATAAATTTTTTGTTCTTCGAAACAGTAAAAAAAACAGCAAAATATTTCATGAAGATATTATAAATTATGTTGCAGGAGAAGAATATAGAATTCTTTCGAAAAAGCAACTTGTTGATAAGATTATAAACCAATGATTGTATTATGATATAATTAAAAGTAGGTGAAAAATGTCTTGGAATGATGAAACATATCTAGTTGGAGAAAAAGTTAAGGTTGAAGGTGAAAAAACTCCAGGAGTTGTAACAAGGGTAGACATAAAAAAAGGAGTAATTTTCGTATTGCACAAAAGAATGAGAGAACTCCCTTACCCTTTTCCTGAAGCAATAAACAATGGCTTGATAAAACCTGAAGTTGAGAAAAAATAAACATGTTGATGTTTATTTTTTTGTATTATTTGAGGAATTAAATGTTATTCGAAAAATATAAAATAAAACAATTCATCGTAAAAAATAGAATTGTCATGGCGCCGATGTGCATGTATCAAAGCGACAACTATGGTTTTGTTAAAGAATTCCATAAAGCACATTATTATTCAAGATCATTAGGAGGCATTGGTATAGTAATTGTAGAGGCGACTTCAGTATCAGAGAATGGAAGAATTTCAGATAGAGATTTAGGAATATGGAGAGAAGAACATGTTCAAGGGTTGAGCCAATTAGCCTCAAATATTAAAGAAGGCGGTGCTATTCCGTTTATTCAACTTAATCATGCTGGTAGAAAGTCTTTTTCTAAAAAAGTTATAGCTCCATCATCTATTTCAAACTATAGAAGTGATAAAGTGCTTGAAAAAATGACGACTAAAATTATTGATGAAGTTA
>JAAZUY010000033.1 GCA_018623895.1 bacterium
ACCAATGCTTCTGAATTAAACATTATCAACTCCTCCTTTCAAATCAATTATTAACATTTGATCTATATTATTCCAATTTGCTGGAAATTTCATAGGTTGTTCTCCAAAATTATGTCCTGAGAGACTCATTATTTCTTCCATAAACGCTTTACTAGTTATTCTAGCATATGATGCTCTCACAGTAATCTTATACTTCTTATTGTCCGGGTATTGTTGTGACATCGCCTCATCTTTATTAAGAGGTTTTATAGCAATTTGATTCTCCTTTTCATTCACACCCAATAAGACGTTATATGCATGTTCAAAAAAAGTTGATCCTTGTTTATTTAGAGTAATGTGACCTGATGCCATAGTAACAATTACTTCTTTTGGTTTTTCATTAAACCATTTAAAATTCGACATAAATATTTCTCCTATATATAAATTATATCATATATTATTTTAAATTACAAAAAAATTATTTGATATTATTATTTATAAGTTTTAATAAGATTTTTATGTGGTATAATTAAATTACACTACGGAGAGCGTAAAGCTGAGAGGATAGGATCGATTCGTAATCTAGACCAGGTAATGCTGGATTAGAATAGTGTATTATCCTTTTTGGATATTTTTTTTTGGAGGAAATTATGAAAAATATTAGAAAATTAGTTTATACAGCAATGTTAGTAACTTTAGCTATCTCAATTGACGTATTGGTGTCAATCATTCCAGGATTAAATCTTAGTATGCCATTTGGTGGTCGCTTTTTTGGAATTTCAATGATTCCTCTTGTTTTCATAGGATTAAATTTTGGTTTAAAATATGGTTTGATGGGTTGTTTTATATATGCAATGTATAATTTCGGTTCTGATTATATAATTTATCTTGATACATTAAGAGTAACATTAGAATCATGGACTGGAGAAACATGGTCTTTTTTCAAGATAGTATTGTTATTTTTGCTTGATTATGGAATACCTTTCACCGCATTTGGTTTATCAGGATTATTTTTTAATATCAAAGGAAATACAAAGAAAATTATTTTATCATTTAGTTTTGTTAGTTTGGTAAGACTTATATCTTCGAGTTTGTCTGGAATACTTTTATGGTCAAGCTCAATCAGATATGCCGTAAGCTCAGTAGAAGAAGGTCTTATGGAGCCAAATCTTGCAACACGTATTTTTGAATTTGTTGGTAATGATGTTTATTTTTATAGTTTTATTTATAATTTTTCTTACTTAATAACAACATTTGTTGTTTCCATACTTTTGGCAAGTTTAATTTCTAAAAGATTACCTAAAATAGTAAATGTTGATCAATAATCTTTAAATAATCAAGTCTGGGCATTAGACCATATTGAATTTCATAAGCAATTTTTTTAAATTTTTCATAAGGTATTGATTTTCTTTTTTCTGTCCCATCAAGAAACTTTTCTAAAGATTTATAAGGTAATAAAAAATATGTTTTGTGAAATTTAAAATGAATAATTAAAAAGGAAATACCCTTGTTATAATGGATTTTTTTTAAATGCTCCCTTTGATGAGTATGTATGTTTGATAGTGGAAAGGAAGTTTTATTACTTGATTCTTTACAGTCAAAATCGATGTAAAAACCTTTATATAGACCATTATAATCAGTAGTAGATGGGGATTTAAAGTAAGCTTCGGTAATTTTTGCTTTAGTTCTTGATGGATATTTGACTGAAACTAGTTGAATTGGTGTTGGTTTTTTATGAATTACTGCAATATCATTAATTAAATAAAAATTATTAGTTTGATTTATATCCTTCTCTAAAGACATACCTAGTTTTGAATAATTTCTTTTTTTTACAATCATTTTTTTTTTAATGGGATATTTCATATCTACTCCTAAAGGCTCTAAATATATTTTATCATGAACTAATTTTTTGTGTGGTAAAAGAATAAAATGTGTTATAATTAAGTTAAATTAGTCGATTCAAAGGATATATATGTCAAAAATAAGATTTTTTGCATTAGGTGGTTTAAGTGAATATGGAAAAAATATGTATGTGTTTGAAATTGATAACAACCTATATATATTAGATGCTGGTATAAAATATCCCTCTCAGGAATTATATGGTGTTGATGAAATCATTCCTGACTATCGAATGCTAATAAGAGCTAAAAATAGAATCAAAGGGATTTTCTTGTCGCATGCTCACGAAGATCATATAGGTGCACTACCACATATTCTGAAGGAATTAAATGTACCAATATATGCAACTAAATTTACTATGAATGTTCTGAAAGATAGACTTGTAGAGGATAAGTTAAATTTAGATGAATATAAATTTAACGTTATTCATGAACATTCTATAATTAAGTTTGGAAATGTTAGGATTACTTTTTTTAATACTACTAATAATATTCCTGAATCTATCGGGATAGCAATACATACAATTCAAGGATTGATCGTATATACTAGTGATTTTACTTTAGATCAAACTTCTAATCCAATTTATAAAACAAATTTCAAAAAAATCAATGAGTTATCTGAAAAAAATGTATTAGCTTTGTTGATTGAATCTGTAGGCTCATCAAGACATATTATAGGTGGATCTAGAGAAAATTTAGAGGGGCAATTACATAAAACATTTACAAATGCTGAAAGCAGAATAATCGTTTCTCTTTTTTCATCTGACTTATATAGAATCCAACAGGTTATTGATTTTTCAGTTAATAATAAAAAGAGAATTGCTATAGTCGGAAGAAGGGCTCAAAGAATAGTAGATATTGCTATTTCTGAAGGTTATTTAAAGATTCCGAAAAAGAGTTTAATTAAACTAAAATTTGTAGATGAAAAAAATAAAAATAATGATCATGATATTGTTGCAATTGTTATTGGCTCTAGACATGAACCATTTTATATGCTTCAAAGAATGTGCAGAAAACAAGATAGGTTGATTCATATTGAAGATAATGATACAGTTATGTTACTAACCCCACCGGTATTTGGAACTGAAAAAATGGCTTCTAGAACTTTAGACCTTCTTTTTAGAACCGAGGCTAAAATCATCCCAGTAAATAAAGAGTTGCATTCCTATAATCATGCATCTGCTGAAGAGTTAAAAATGATGATTCAGCTTTTTAATCCAAAATATATTATTCCTATAATTGGAGAATATAGACACCAATATGGTCTAAGAAAGTTATCAGTTTCTTTGGGATATAGTGAAGATGATGTTTTGATTTTAGAAAATGGAGATGCCGTTAACTTTCAAAATGAAGATATGTTTGTTGGAAAAAGAGACATTAAAGCAGGAGAAATATTAATTGATGGAACTCCAATTGGAAATACGAACGATTATGTTATGAAAGATCGTGAGATTCTTGCTGAAGACGGGACATTACTAATTGTTGCTCACGTCAATCCAAAGCAAAAAAAGATAATAGGTGAAATAGAAATTGTTACTAAAGGATTTGTATACATCCAGTCATCAGAAGAGCTATTAAATCAGGTCAAAGAACTATTTGAAAAAATTTCCAAGAAGCATTTAACATCTAAATACATAAATTGGAATGATTTTAAGAGAGAAGCAAGAAATGGAATTAATAGATTTTTATACAGTGAAACTAAAAGAAAACCAATAACAATTCCAGTTTTAATTTCTGTAGATGATAATTAATTCTTCATGTAATCTATATAAACTTGTAAATATATCACATATATAATAAAATAAAAGAGTATTTTTTTGATTATAAGGGGTAAATATGAATTTAAAAAATTATATTGCGGCAGTAAAAGATTTTCCAAAAAAAGGAATCTTATTTAGAGATATTACTCCTCTTCTTAAAGACAAAATTGCACTAAAAAATACTATTGATAAGATGTGTCTTTTTGCTAAAGATAATAATACAACAGTTGTTTGTGGTCCAGAGGCTAGGGGCTTTATTTTTGGTACTCCAGTCGCATATTCTTTAGGAGTTGGTTTTGTTCCTATTAGAAAGCCAGGAAAATTACCTAGAAAATCTGTATCACATAAATACGAATTAGAGTATGGAGAAAATATACTAAGCGTTCATCATGATGCTTTTAAAAAAGGTGATAAAGTTCTGATTGTAGACGATCTTTTAGCTACAGGAGGAACAATTTTAGCAACTATAAAATTGATTGAGTCTTTAGGCGCTACTGTTGCTGGAGTTGTTTGTGTTATAGAATTAGACGATTTAAAAGGAAGAGAAAAAATTAAAGGATATAATGTACAAAGTTTGATACATTATTAATTTTAAAAAATGGATAAATTATTTCAAAAATTAAAAGATTCATTTTCAAATTATATTAAAAAAACTGAAAGTATAGATAGGATACATCTAGCTTTTAAGATTGCAGAAAAATATCATCAAGGTCAAAAAAGAAGATCTGGAGATCCATACATCACCCATCCTGTAGAGGTGGGAATTATTTTAGCTGATTTAAATGCAGGACCACAAACTATCATCGCAGCATTATTACATGATGTTGTTGAAGATACAAATTTTTCACTTAATGATGTTGAAGAAAAATTTGGTAAAGATATTTCTCTCCTAGTAGATGGAGTTACAAAAATATCTAAAATTGAATTTAGTTCTGTAGTTACTCAGGCAGAGAATGTTCAGAAAATGCTTCTAGCAATGGCAAAGGATATACGAGTTGTATTGATTAAGATTGCAGATAGGTTGCACAATATAAGGACTTTGGACGTGATGCCTAAAGAAAAACAAGTTTCAATTGCTAGAGAAACTTTGGATATATATGCTCCAATAGCACATAGGCTAGGAATATTCAAAATTAAAGCTGAATTAGAAGATATTTCACTAAGATATACCGATCAAACAATGTATAATAGGGTCTCAAATTTAATAAAAACCAAAGAAATTGAAAGAGAAAGCTCCATTAAAGGAATCATATCATCTATAAAAACATTACTTAATGAAAACCACACTAAAGATTATAAGATTATAGGCAGAGTAAAAAATATATACTCAATTTATAAAAAAATGGTTAGAGATCAAAGGTTATTCGAAGATATATATGATATATTAGCAATACGTATAATTGTTGAAGAAATAGAAACTTGCTATAGAGTTTTAGGCATCATTCATGCAAATTTTACACCAATACCAAGAAGATTTAAGGACTATATCTCTGTTCCAAAACCAAATATGTATCAGTCATTACACACTACTTTGCTCTCAGAAGACGGAACGCTTTTTGAAATTCAAATAAGAACAAAAGAAATGGATAAAGTTGCAGAATATGGAATTGCAGCGCATTGGGCATACAAAGAAAATAAAATTTACTCAAAAGATAAAGAACAATTTGAAATTGCAGAAAGATTAAATTGGTATGGAGACTTATTAAAATTTACTAATGATGAAGATGATAACAATAATAGTGCGGAAATGTTTGTTAGAACTGTTAAGGAAGATATCTTAGATGCAAACGTCTATGTATTTACTCCTCAAGGAAAAGTGATTGAGTTATTAAAGGGAGCCACACCAATCGATTTTGCATATAGAATTCATACTGATATTGGACATAAAATGGTAGGTTCAAAAGTCAATAATAGAATAGTTCCTTTATCATATTCATTAAAAACAGGAGATATTGTAAGTATTATAACCAATAAACAATCTATTGGTCCAAGTGAAGATTGGCTTAATATTGCTCAATCCTCTCATGCAAAAAACAAGATAAGATCTTATTTAAATAAAAGAAATAAGAGTGATTATATATCCTCAGGAAAATCTATGATCGAGAGAGAATTAAGTTCACAAAAGATTAAATTTTCACTTGATGATAAATTTGCAAAAGATAATTTTGAAAAGAATCTTGTCTCGTCTCTAGAAGAGTTATATTTAGAGGTTGGGAAAGGATTAATAAGTGTTAAAACTATAGCATCAAAAATATTAGGTATTGTTCCAGATTCAAAAAAAATGTTGATAAGGCAAATGGAAAAAGCAAGTAGACAACTAGTAACGCACTCTGAATCAGGTGTTATAGTTGAAGGTATAGATAAACCACAACTTAAACTTGCTAATTGCTGCTCACCAATCCCTGGTGATGATTTAGTAGGGTTTGTTAGTAAAAACAGTGGCATCGTTGTTCATTCAAATTTCTGCCCTAACTTAAAAGCTCTTGATTCAACAAGATTTATTGAAGTATTGTGGTCAAATAAAATCGAAAGAAAATATTCTGTTTGGTTAAAAGTAACATGTTTACATAGAGAAAATATCTTAGAGAGAATAGTAGCTAACATTAATGCATCTGGAATGGCAATAATTGAATTAAATGTTAATCACAATAAGAATTTAGAAACAATAGTTAAAGTTAGAATTACTGTTAAAAAATTACT
>JAAZUY010000034.1 GCA_018623895.1 bacterium
CTCTTCTTGGTTGGAGTCCACCTATTGAAGAAGAGATTTTATCCAAAGAGCAAATAATTAATTTTTTTGATGGAACTAGATTAGTTAAATCACCATCAACATTTGATACGGATAAAATGAAATATATAAATCAACAATATCTGAAAAAAATTGAGCCAAAAGAATTTATTTTAATTGTAAAAAAATATTTAGACAAATCGATTTTGAAGAATATAACTGATTGGTGGCTTGTTGAATTTTCTAAACTTGTAAAAGATAGAATTGTCTCTTTTAGTGATATTCAAAAATTATACGATACTTATTTTCCGGTCAAATTTGATATTAGTCAAGAAAAAAATGAATATTTAAAAGAAAACAATAGTATAATAGTTTTAAAGGAACTTTTAGGTTTAATTGAAAGTGATACAAAAGATCTAAGTCTAATAAATGAAATTATCAATGAAGTATCTAAGAAAACAAGTTTTAAAGGTAAAATATTGTTTAAATCGATTAGATTGGCAACCACTGGTGAAGAACATGGACCAAGTCTATCTCTCTTATTTCCTTTGATAGGTAAAGACAGTTTAATTATGAGGTTAAAAAAATCTATAGAAAGACTAGAAAGTTAATGAAAAAATTTATTAAATTAACGTTGTTGATTATATTCTTTTCCGTATTAATCGGCTGTGCTTCTCCAAAGAGAAAAGCAGAAGTTAGTTTTGAGTTAGTTGAAGGGTCTCTTAAAAATGATACAGTTGCTTTGAATGTAATCTTCAGCGACCCAGACAACTACATTTCTGAAAAAATTTACATAAAACTTCTTGATCAAGATGGAAATGAACTAGAGTCTAGAAATTACAATTCTATTGAAGACATCAGTTTACTTGTCTATAATGAGCTTTTATCTGAAACATCATATTTAATTTTAGTAAGCACATCATTAAATGGAGATGAAATTGTTCTAAATTCATATACATTTACAACAAAAAAAGACTCAAACATAAAGATTTATGATGCTGAAGACTTTCTTCAAATGAGCCAAGATAGAAATGGAAACTATATTTTAATGAATGATATTGACTTTTCAGGTGTTCAATTTACTTCACCCTTTACATCAGCCTTTAATGGGACTTTTAACGGTCAAGGTTATACACTGAAAAACATTGAAATGACTACGTCATATTTATATAATGGTGTTTTTGGTTATGTTGCTTCTGGAACTATAAGAGACTTAAAATTAGAAAACATTTCTATTGGAACTAATGAGGATCCTGTAATAACATCTTCTTCAACAAAGACCGCAATATTGGTTGGATATCAATCGACTAGTTTAAGTACAATAGAAAATATAACAATAACATCCTCTCAGATATATTTAGAATCACTATCACAGACGTTTATATATTCGGGAATTATAGCTGGAGAGTCTAGAGGTTTAATTCGAGATATAGAAGTAATTGATTCCTATGTTTATTTAAAATCATCATCAAATGCTGTCGTAAAATTAGGCGGAGCCGTAGGGTACATTAATGAGTCAAGCGAAATCTATGATGTAAAAATAGACTCAAAAATTGATTTCCAACTTGATTCTGAAATATCAAATCGAGATAATCATGATTTTAATATATATATCGGTGGTATATCTGGAGATGTAGAACCAGCTCTTAAAAAATCAAGTTCGATTTCTGGAATATATTTAACAAGTGAAATCAATGTTCTTTCTCTAAATTTTAATTACGATGAAACAGATTATGGAACTCATACAGTATTAATAGGTGGAATTTTTGGATCGATAGATAGAAATTTTGATAATATATACTCTGTTTCTGACATAGAGTTTAATTATAATTCAGAAAATAAGGATAATACAGTTAAAGAATATATTAGTGTTTCAGCTATTGCAGTATCAGTAAACACATATAATGAAATCTCTAACGTTTTGGTTTATTCTTCTAGCATCAATATTCAGTTAACTTTTGAAGCCGATATAGAAGTATCAGAATATGTAATAAATTCGCCTTTAAAAAGACACGAGTTTTTCACATTTCAAGGGTCCTCAATTCTTATTGATGGGATTGAGAAGAAAGAAGATCTATTAATGAAAATAAACTCTTTAGATGGGTTCTTTACCAATGATTTTATTGTTCAGTTAATAAATTTAGATTAAGGATATTCAATGAATATTTCAAAAACATTATTTGTTAATTTAATAAGATGTGAAAGGTATTCAGGTTTACATGAAACATTGAATTTTCATGAACGAGCAATAATAAGTTTTGAAGACGATGAAAGTTTAAAAGAGATACAAAGCCAATTAAATGAAGAAAAAAAATTAGCTCTACTTGAGAACATGAAAATGTTTGAAATAGATGAAGATCCAGCAAAGCAAGACCTATCTTTGAAAACAGAAAAGCTTATGGAAATTTATAATCAAATTGAGTTATTAGCTGGAAAAAAAATTCAAAAAAAGTATGACGGAAAAGTAATTTATGGAAAAGGTTTAAAGAATCAAAAAAAAATTTCCCACAAAATAGAAGGATATAATTTCTTCACATTTGTAGATGCTTTTTATGAGTCAGAAAAGTCTGTGAACATTCACGAAGTTAAAGCAACCACAAGCAATAAATTTTTAGATATAGAATACAAAAACAAAAATGGAAAAAAAGAAAAAATGTTTAAAAAGAAAGGTGATTCAAGCCTTTGTTTTAATATTTTACCAAAATCTGAAATAACAGAAAGCTACAAAAAAAAGTTAAATAAATTAACTGATAAATTTTCAAAAATAGGAAGGTATATTTATGATTTAGCTTTTCAATATTGTCTTTATTCAATGAAAAAAGATAGTAAAGAAAAAGAAATTAGAGCATATTTAAATGTTCTTAATTCAAGATTTGTCTTCTCGGGCGATTACATTAATAGTTTACCTAAATATTCAGATGATATTATATTTGAAGTTGAATTAACAGAATTAATGGATTATATGATGCCAAATATAAGACAAGATTTCTTAAAAGTAATTGAAAGAGTTAACAACAATAATGCAAGTCCAGTTAAACTAGGTCGTCATTGCATGAAAAATGACCATAGAGAATGTAAATTTTATAAAATATGTCACAAAGAGATCCCAGAAAAAAATAGCATTTTCACTTTAATTGATAGACACCATGGATTTAAAAACAAAAGTGGAGAAAAAAAAAGTGTTTATGATTTTATCAACGAAGGTATAAGTTCTGCATTAGAAATTCCTGATCAATTTGTTCAAAGAGAAAGAAATAGAGTTCAAATTGAAGTAATGAAAACTAAAACTAAATACTTTGATAAAAATAGAATAAGAAAATATATTGATAACTTAAAATATCCAATTTACCACTTAGATTTTGAAAGCTTTCCTTCACCGTTACCTCGTTTCAAAGGTGAGAAACCATATGACCAATCAGTATTTCAATTTTCAATACATATAGAAAAAACTCCTGGCAATTGTGATATTCTACTGGATCATAAAGGATATTTGGCTACGAATCACCATGATCACAGAGAAGACCTTGTAAAAGAATTATGTAATATAATTAGGAAAGATCAAGGCTCGGTAATGGTTTATCACAAACAATTTGAAGAAAAACGAATAAAGGAATTTATGAATTATTTCCCTTCGTACAGTGATAAATTGAAAGATATTTTAAATAGAATTGTTGATCTGAAATTATTTTTGAAAGGTAATATAGAACTGGAATCAAAAATGGGCTTTCAAGAAAAAAAATTATTTAATTTTTATTCGCCTGGATTGGAGGGATCTTTTTCAATAAAAAAAATTCTTCCTGAATTTACAGATTTATCGTATGAAAATTTAGAAATAAAAAATGGATCAGAGGCATTTATAAAATACTTAGAATTTGAAAATATGAACGATAAAGAGAAAAAAGTTACTGAAAAAAACTTAATAGAGTATTGTAGACAAGACACTTACGCTATGCATATGATACTGAAGAATTTGAGAGGGATCGTTTATGATTAAAAAAATCCAGATTTACAATCCAAAGAATAGAAAATTAGAGGAATTTAACTCAATTGAAGAGAATAAAATTAATATTTATGTTTGTGGCCCAACTGTGTACGATCATATACACTTAGGAAATGCAAGACCAATAATATTTTTTGATTTTGTCAAAAAATTTTTTGAGGATTTGAATTACGAGGTAAATCTTGTAAGCAATATAACTGATATAGACGATAAAATAATTAATCGATCAATAGAGGAACAAATAACCGAAAAAGAAATATCCGAAAAATATACAAAGGAGTATCTAAATTCTCTTGATTATCTTAGATGTAGAAGGCCCGACTTAATACCAAAAGCAACAGACTACGTTGATAGTATGATAAACTTCATCCAAGAATTAAAAACAAATAATTATGTATATGAAACTAAACAAGGATTATATTTTAGGATTAACTCTGTTGATTATGGGGTTTTATCAAATCAAAAAGTTGACAGATTAATTTCGAAAAAAAATCAGGATTTTGAAAAAGAAAATGAACAGGATTTTTCTGTTTGGAAAAAAACAGAGTTAGGTTTAAAATTTGATTCTCCATGGGGAGAAGGAAGGCCTGGATGGCATACAGAATGTGCTGTAATGAATCATAAAATTTTTAATGGACAATTGGATATTCACGGGGGAGGAAACGACTTAAAATTTCCTCACCATGAAAATGAAATAGCTCTTATTAAAGCTTTTACTGGAAAAAAATTATCGAATTATTGGATTCACAATGGTAGACTGGATTTCAATAATGTAAAGATGAGTAAATCGAAAAAAAATTTTGTGAGAGTCGCTGATTTGCCAAAAGAAAAAGTGGATGCATTTAAATTTTTGATACTATCTCATCATTATCGAAGTCCTATTAATTATAGTGAGAAACTATTAAATGAATATGATAAAATTTTACAGAATATTTCAAAAAAAATTAGATTTGCAACTTTAAAAATATCAAAAAAAAGAGATAAATTTTTGAAAAAATTTGATAAGGCTCCTGTTTTAGATATGATTTGCAAAGATTTTGACACACCAAATATAGTAACAAGAGTTTATAATATCATAAAAAAAATTGATATAGAAGAAAATTATTTTTCAGTATTCCATGAGTTGATTTGGATTTTTCATCTGTTCGGTATTAGAATAAATACTGAGGTACCTAGAAAAGATATCAGCATCTATGAAGAGTGGGTAGAAGCAAGAGAAAAAAAAGATTATGAAACTGCAGATAGACTAAGAAATAAACTTATGGGAAAAGGCTATCTATAGTCTTTTATCTTAATTTAAAGTATGTTATAATGAATTTATAATTTTAGTGAGGTAAGTATTTAATGGCACACGCAACAACTAAAGAGAATAAAATTTCAAAAGAAGACTCAATAAAGAAAAAAGGTCCTAAGGTAATTATTAAAGAAGATTTGATAAAGATGGATAGAAACCCTTTGACTTTAGGAAACAAATCATTTTCTAAGAGAATAGATTATGAAACGGCAGATGCAATTCAATCTGAAGACGATATTGTAGTTGAAAGATACAATCCAGACGTAAAGAAGGGGCTTTCTAATAAGGATGTCGAAGCAAGGTTGTTGGCAGGATTAAAAAATTCTGTTGATCAAGGGAGTTCTAAAAGTTTATCAAGTATTATCTTTTCAAATTTATTCACATTTTTTAATTTTTTAAATTTTTCTATTGCGGTTTGGCTTTTAACAGCTGGAGCAAGTTTTGCTAACTTCTTTTTCTTGGGTGCTGTAACAGCAAATTTAATCATTGGTATAATTCAGGAATATAGAGCGAAGAAGACTATCGACAAACTATCTCTTTTAGCTGCGCCAACTGGTCACGTAATCAGAGATAAAACAGAGTATGAAATATCTGTTTCAAACGTTGTTATTGATGATATTTTATATCTTAACTCTGGAAAACAGATTGCTGCTGATTGTGTTATTAGAGAAGGTATAATTGAAGTAAATGAATCACTCTTGACTGGAGAATCAGATCCAATACTAAAGAAACAAGGTGATACATTATACTCAGGAAGTTTTGTTGTTTCTGGCTCAGGATATGCACAAGTTACAGCCATAGGTAAGGATGTTTATTTACAAAAATTAACAGAACAGGCAAAAAAATA
>JAAZUY010000035.1 GCA_018623895.1 bacterium
AATTGGCTTATTTAGAACTGAGATGTTACTTTTTGATAAGAATGAAGAGCTTGATGAAAAAAAACAAATTGAAATATATTCAAATATACTAAAAAAGATGAGAAATAAACGAGTTGTTATAAGAACATTTGATTTTGGAAGTGATAAGAATCCATTTTTTGTAAAGAAAGAGCAAAACCCTTCTTTAGGTTTAAGAGGAATTAGATTTAGTTTAAAAAACATTGATAATTTTAAAATGCAGTTAAGAGCTTTGATAAAATCTAATGTTTACGAAAATTTATCGATATTATTTCCAATGATAACTACTTTGGAAGAACTTCATAAAGCGAAAAAGATATTTTATGATGTGTGCAAAAAACTTAATTATTCAGAAAAAAAAATTAAAATTGGTGTAATGGTAGAAGTTCCATCAGTTGCTCTAAACATAAAAAAATTTTTAAAAGAAGTAGATTTCATAAGTATAGGGACAAACGATCTTTTACAATATTTATATGCCTCTGACAGATTAAACCAAGATTTAGAGTATCTTTATAAGCCATTTGACCCCTTGGTCTTAAATTTAATTAATGATATAAAAAATGAAGCCAGCAATCATAGTGTGGAAACTACTATTTGTGGAGAGATGGCGAGTGATCTAAAATCACTATTATTACTTATTGGTTTAGGATTAAAAAGTTTCTCAGTAAATGAAAGTATTTATCTTAAGATAAAATCGATACTAAGAATGGTAAAATTTGAAGATCTTGAAATTATAGCTAAAAATGCTTTAAAATCTGAAAGTGAAGAACATGTAAAGATAATGATAGAAAATTATATAAAAGAAAATAAGATTCTAGGCTAGAAAGGGAAAAAAATGAAAATAGGTTTTTTTATTGATAACTTTTATCCTATGGTTGATGGTGTTGTTAATGTTGTTGATAACTATGCAAGAAGATTATCTGAAAAACATGAAGTAATAATTTTTGCTCCCGAAGCGGACGACAAAAATTTTAGAGATGATTATCCATATGAAGTTATAAGATGTAAAAAAATACAACTTTTAACAACAGATTATCAACTTGCAATTCCTAAGTTAGATGCAAAATTTATGACAAAATTGAAAAAAATAAAGTTGGATATAGTTCATATGCATTCACCATTCTCTATGGGTGAAGTAGCTATCAATTATGCAAAAAAAAATAATGTACCTATTTTTGCAACATTACACTCTCAATATAAAAAAGACTTTGATTTAAGAATTAAGTCTGAAGCAATAAGCAATATTTTATTAAAGGATGTAATTGGAAGATTTAACAAATGTGACTATGTATTTGCTATGAATGAAGATGTATCTTCAGTATACAAGGGATATGGGTTGAGGAAAAAGCCTATAATACTTAATAATGCAACAGATTTTAATAAAAGTTTTGATAATGAAAAGTTAATCAAGTTTAAATTGGAAAACAAAATAGATAGTCAAAAATTTAACATGCTTTTTGTAGGAAGAATTGATAAGATAAAAAACATAGAATTTACTATGAATGTAATGTGCGAGTTAAAAAAGCAAACTAATCAATTTCATATGTATTTTGTAGGTTCTGGATATGATTTTGAATATTTTAAGTTAATGATAAAAAAGAAAAAAATAAGTGACACTGTTACTATGCTAGGTCCTGTATATGATAGGGAAAAATTAAAATATTGGTATAGATCATCTGATCTTTTTGTCTTCCCATCACTTTATGACACAAATTCATTGGTACAAATTGAAGCATCGAGTCAAGAGGTGCCGACTATTTTTATTAAAGATTCTGTTACATCTAACCTTATAACAAATAATCATAATGGATACATTGAAGAGAACAATATATCCAAATTTTCTTCAAGAATAAAAACTATAATGGAGAATTTAGATTCTAATAAGACTATTGGTTTAAATGCTTCAAATTCAATATATATTCACTGGGATCAAATAGTTGAAAAGTTAGAATCCTATTATTTAGGAGTTAAGAGAAAATAATGAAAAAAAATAAAATTTCAAAACTTACAGATATACAATTTTTTGTAACTCAAGAAAATGGAACTGAGCCCCCCTTTAATAATATGTACCACGATTTTTTTGAAAAAGGAATTTATGTTGATATAGTATCTAATGAGCCATTATTTTGTAGTCTGGATAAGTTTGATAGTGGATGTGGATGGCCAAGTTTTACAAGGCCTATAAAAGAGGTCATCAAAAAATTAGATATTTCTCATGGAATGATAAGAACAGAAGTGAGAAGCAAAAAAGGGGATTCGCATTTGGGTCATGTTTTTAGAGATGGACCTAAAGAAGCTGGAGGATTAAGATATTGTATCAATTCCGCAGCATTAAGATTTATTCCATTTGAAAAGCTTGATGAAGAGGGGTTTAGTGATTATAAATCATTATTTAAAGGTTCTAAATCATGATGAAATCTAAATTAGCTCGGAGTTTAAAGATAGCTATTATTATTTTCATTGTTGGAATTCTATTTTCTTGCTCGAATAACGAGAGTGCTATTAATTATCCAGCAGAAATAACTTTTAGGGATGAGTTAATATATTTTATTGGTGAAGATTATCCGGATTTTAATAAGGGTGTAGAAGTTAACCATAGTTACTATGAAAATGCTATTCAATATCTAATATATGAAAGTGACAATGTAAAATGGAATCAAGAAGGAAAATATGAAGTTTCGTATTATGTTAATTTACCAAGTGGTTTAATTACAAAAAAAGATAGGTTACTAATTGTTATTGAAGGACGTGCTTCAACCGATGATCAAAATCCTTATATTGTTTCAAAAGAGGAAATTAATTATTATATTGGAGATAATCTAGATACTGTTTTTGAAGATATAGTAGTTTATGATAAAAAGGATGGATTTATAACTGAAGAATTAATCATAGAGGATTATGAAGTTGATTACAATGCAGAGGGTAATTATACATTAATTTTACAAATTACAGATTCTGACGGTAATCAATCCTTTAAATCTGTAGTAATAAATGTTATTGAGCCCTTCTTGTTAGAAAACGAAGAATTAAGCATTATTTATTTAAATGACTTACATGGGGCTATATTGGAAGATCAAGATAGGATGGGGTTATCAAAAATATCCTCATATATAGATTATGTATATGAGAATGAAAAAAATGTTATTTTCATTTCTGGTGGTGATATGCTCCAAGGATCAATTTTGTCAAACTATTTTTTTGGAGCAACAATTATAGAAGTTCTAAATATAATGAAGCACGATGCGTTTACTATTGGAAATCATGAGTTTGATTGGGGACTAGATTCAGTATTGAGTTATTTTAATGGTGAAAATGAAATTCAAGCGGAATATCCTTTCTTGGGTGCAAATGTTTTTTATCGAAATTCAGATGAGCAACCTAATGGAATTAGTCCATATACAGTTCTTACGAGAGGCAATTTAAAAATTGGAGTGATTGGCACTATTGGATTTGGATTAGAAAGCAGTATTGCAAATTCGAGAGTAGAGGGATATGAGTTTAAAGATCCGGTATATTACGTTTCTAAATATGCAAAAATTTTAAGGGAAAGCGAAGGGTGTCATATCATAATTGCAATTGATCATGCATATGATAATGCTACAAATAATGGAATTGCAAAATTAGATGGATCTTCCAAAGTAGATTTTATGTTCAATGGTCACTCTCATCAAAACGTAATTACATCTATTAGAAGAGAAGGTAGCAATCTTCCTGTTTTACAGTCTTCTGCTTACGGTAAATTAATTGGTCATATAAAAGTTAATATATCTAGAGAAGGAAAAATAGATTTTCAAGTAAGAAATTTAGATATATTTGACATTCCAAAAGATTTAAAAGTGAATACTTTAGTTGATTCAAAAATTGAAGAGTATTATCTTCAAATTAGTAATTTAATCGAAGAAATAATACTACCGAGTTCAAGAGCGTATTCTAGAGATCAGTTAACTCAATACATTTCTAAGTTAATGGCAATAAAAACTGATTCAGTAATTGGGATACATAATAGAGGTGGAACTCGAAGTGATCTAGATTATAACGAGGGAATTACGGTTGCAAAAATATATGAAATTTTTCCATTTGATAATAGAATTAAAACTGTTATGCTTAAGGGTAATGAGATAAAAACATTAATTAATACATTTAGTAATAACGAAGTATATATAAATTTTGATCAAGATATTCTTGATGATCAGTATTATAGGGTAGCAACAAACGACTATTTATTTGATAAAGATTATTATTCATTTAAGAATGGAACAAATATTATTGACACGGGCATTTATATTAGAGACTTATTAGAAGCAGAGATAAGAGAACAGTCAGCTCTTTATTCAAGTTTTTCAATGAATCACGAAATAATAATATTTTATTATGAAGAAAGCAAAAAAAAAGATACGATTTTTAGATAAAAGCATATTTTGATATTGACTAAAATCAATTGACAAAATAGTTACTTTTATATATAATATCATCGTTAGCCTTATAAGGAGGGAATAACATGGTATTTGATCAAGTAAAAAACATTATTGTGGAAGAACTTGGAGCTAAAGAAGAACTTGTAACTATGGAAGCAAGATTGTCTGAGGATTTAGGTGCAGACTCCATAGATGCTGTTGAATTAATCATGAAGCTTGAAGATACATTTGATGTATCAGTTTCTGATGAAGAGGCTCAAGCAATGACAACAGTTAAAGACATTGTTCACTATCTAGAGCAAAAAAAATAATAATTAAGGCGAAAATCGCCTTTTTTTTTTTGAAAATTTTTAATAATTTTGTATAATTGATTTAGGAGTAAATATGACATATAACATAAAAAAAATAGAGCAAAAATGGCAAAAACATTGGTTAAATAATAAGATGTTTAAATCAGATTTAAATGTCAATTTAAGAAAATATTATGCACTTGATATGTTCCCTTATCCAAGTGCTTCAGGTCTTCATGTTGGTCATATAGAGGGTTATACAGCGACTGATATTATTTCAAGATTTAAAAGAATGCAAGGTTATAACGTTTTACACCCAATGGGATGGGATGCTTTTGGACTTCCAGCAGAACAATATGCATTGAAAACTAATAATAACCCGAGAGACTTTACTTATAAAAATATTAATAATTATAAAAGACAAATTATTGAATCAGGTAAAGGAATAGACTGGGATAGAGAAATAGCAACATCTGATCCCGAATACTTTGCTTGGACGCAATGGATATTTAAAAAATTATACGAAAAAAAATTAGCTGTATTAAAAGATATTGAAGTTAATTTTTGCGAAGAATTAGGTACTGTTCTTGCTAATGATGAGATCAAAATTATTGATGGAGTGATGGTTTCCGAAAGAGGGTCACATCCTGTTATAAAAAAATCAATGAAGCAATGGGTGCTAAAAATAACAAATTATGCTGAAAGATTGCTTGATGGCCTAGAATCACTAGATTGGCCTGAGCATTTAAAAGAAATGCAAAGAAATTGGATTGGCAAATCTGAAGGTGCTATGGTTAAATTTAAAATATTTAACAACATAAACAATATTGAAGTTTTTACAACTCGTCCAGATACATTATTTGGAGCTACTTACATGGTTTTGGCACCAGAACATCCTTTAGTTTTAAACATAGTTACTCAAGATGAGAATAATACAGTACAAGATTATATTAAAAAAACAAAACAAAAAATGGAAATAGATAGAACTTCTTCTAAAGATAAGACCGGAGTTTTTACAGGTGCTTATGCAATAAATCCATTAAATCACAAAAAAATTCCAATTTGGATTGCTGACTATGTCCTTCCGAATTACGGAACTGGGGCAATTATGGCAGTACCCGGCCATGATGAAAGAGATTATGAATTTGCACAAAAGTATGACCTTGACATAGAATATGTTCTTAAAAATGATGAAACAGGTGTTTTCACAGGAGATGCCGTTCATATAAATAGTGAATTTTTAGATGGAATGAAAAATCAAGAAGCTATTGAGACAATGATTTATCATCTAGAAAAAGTAAAAAAAGGATACAGGCATACCACTTACAAGATGAGAGATTGGGTTTTTTCTAGACAAAGATATTG
>JAAZUY010000036.1 GCA_018623895.1 bacterium
TTAAATCAAATGGCTGCAGTAAGTATTTCAGGAGAGAAATATGAAAAATTTGAAAAAAAAATTTTAGAACTTTATTCTGATTTTACAGACACAACAGTTACTGAAAAATCTTTGACTAAGCAAATGATGTATACAATTCGTTTAGGAGTACTTTCAGGAATGACCTTTGAAAAAGGAATGTTTCCTATAATTAAAAGTTTAATGTATCTGGATGGAGTTGTACTTCAAGGTGCACCTGACATGATATTGATGAAAGAGATGAGAAAATATATAAAATCATTCGAAGAGGCAAAAGAACATGTCTAAGATATGTATTATTGGAGCAGGACCAGGAGGCCTCTCAGCGGGTTTGTTGTTGCTTGAAAAAGGATATGAAGTTCATATATTTGAAAAAGATTCATTAGTCGGTGGAAGGTCAAAAAAATTAACTTTTGGTGAATATAAGTTTGATTCAGGTCCAACATTTTTCATGCATCCTCCCATTTTAGAGGAAGTATTCGAGAAATCTGGAATGAAATTAGGTGATCATATCAATTTGATTCCAATTGAACCGTTATATGATCTATATTTTGAGAATTTGAAAATATCTCCTTCGTCTGATAAAGATACAACATATAAGTTATTTGAAAATATTCAAGAAGGTTCTGGAGAAGCATACTTGAAATGGTACGATGCTCAGCAATATAAGTTTAATAAGATAATGCCAATACTAAAAAAACCATTCCCTAATGTATTACATTTTCTTAGAACTGATGTTCTTCGAGGTTCACCAGTTCTTCATCCATTCCAGTCAGTATTTGATCGTTTAAATAAATTTTTCTCTAAGGAAGAATTTATACATAGCTTGTCATTTCAAGCAAAATATCTTGGAATGTCATCATATGAAGCTCCATCTGTATTTACATTTTTATCCTTTTTAGAGCACAATGGCGGACTTTATCATGTAGAGGGAGGATTAAATAACATTAATGAAAAGATGTCTCAATTGTTTAAGGAAAAAGGAGGTTTTTTACATCTAAACACAGAAGTAAAAAACTTTAAAATCAAAAATAAAAAAATTGTTTCTTTTGAAACAAATAATGATACTTTTGTTGCTGATTACTTTGTTGTTAATGCAGACTTTGCTTACGCGATGCTAAACCTAGTAGATAAGGAGCATTTAAAAAAATTTAATCATAGAAAGATAAATAAAATGAAATATTCAGTATCCGCTCTAATGGTATATGTAGGGTTAGATAAAGTGTTTGATTTTAATCACCATAATGTATTTTTTTCAAAAGATTATGAAAAATATCTAAGAAAATTGACTAGTAATAGTGACGATCTTAATGATATGAGTTTTTACATGCATAATCCATCAAAAATTGATTCTACATTAGCACCAAAAAATCATAGTTCAATATATCTTTTAATGCCAGTGCCTAATAATGATTCAGGGATAGATTGGGAAATCCATAAAGAAAAAATGCTTAAATATATGTGTAATACAATCAAGACAAAAACTAACATAGATATTTCTAAAAATATAAAACAGGTAAATTTCACAACACCATTGGATTGGCAAGTGAAATATAATGTTCATAAAGGTGCAGTATTTAGTCTTTCTCATAGATTTGACCAAATGCTTCATAAAAGACCACAGAACAACTTCAAAGATATTGATAATATGTATTTAGTTGGCGGAGGCACTCATCCAGGAAGCGGATTGCCAACAATTTATCAGTCTGCTTTAATTACATCAGGATATTTTAAAAATCTTAAAAATGAAAAAAAGTAAAAAAGTATTGTTGATTTTAATCGTTGTACTTTTCTTATTCCTTATTTTTTTATATTCTCCAGATATTAAGTTTGACCATTTGCTAGAGAAATATGAAAATGAAAATTCTAACTTTATCGATATCGATTTAAATAGTAATGATGAAAAAAAGACGATATCAATTCATTATCATTCTATTAATAGTGAAATTGATGAAAAATTAATTCTAATTCACGGGATATTTTCGTCTTCTTATTCATTTACTTCTTTATCTGAAATGTTTAATGATTATAACGTTATTTTGATTGATCTACCTGGACACGGATTGTCTTCTTTGCTCCCCGATAATATTACAAGTATTAATATTCATACTGAGATAGTTAAACAAGTTATAGAAAAATTAAATTTTAAAACATTTTTTCTAGGTGGAAATTCAATGGGCTCTGGTATTTGCCTTAATTTTGCATCAATGTATTCAGAAATATTTGAAATAAAAGGTCTTATTTTGATAAACTCCATACTTGTTGAAGAATTTGATATGGCAAGATTTGATTTTTCAAGTAGTTTGCCACTGTTTATAACTAATTTTATTTCTAAATTAACTCCTAGAATTTTTTTTGAAATTGTATTAAATAATGTTTATGGAGATGTCGAAAAGCCTTCAAAAAATACAGTTACTATGTACGAGGATTTTATTAGAAGAGAAGGAGTAAGAGACCAAATATTAGAATTAAAATGGAGAAATGAAGAATATGGAACTGTATACGAAAATTTAAACAAAAGTAATATTCCTATTCTAATTATTTGGGGTTCTAAAGATACTGTTACCCCAATATCAAATGCATTTTTTCTTGAAGAAAAACTTGATAACATAGAGCTCATTATTTATGATGATGTTGGCCATGAGCCTCAAGTTGAGGCACAAAAAATGATTTATGAAGATATAATAAATTTTTTAGAAATAAATAGTCAAAGTTGAAGTTAACTTTGAATTTCAATAACATCTTGAAAAAAGATGGTATTATTACCTTCAAGTATCAATAAGTTTTTATCTTCGATGATATTTATTACTTTTGATTCACAAGAATAAATTTTTCCATTTTTTAAGAATTTTATTCTTATTTTTTCATTGTTAAAGAAGCTTTTACGTACTTCATAATTAAAAGTATAAAGAAAATCATCAAAAAAATCTGGAAAAATATTAGCGTCAGTCATTACAATGTTAGAAGTCATTTCTTTAAAACCAGATAAAGCATTAAAAGGCATCCATTTTATGATGCCACGGTCATTATACTTATTCATGATGTCCACCAACCATTTTGTTTCTTGATCTTATAGTTGAAGAATCAAGCATACTTGAAGAACGATTGATAAAATTTTTTCCAAACTTACGTTTAATTTCATCAACTTTACGAAAGATGTTATTTTCATCTTCAATTGATTTTTCTTCATAATCAAAAATAGATATTTTTTTGTATTCAAGCTTTTTAAGCTTGGTTAAACCAACATAAATTTTTCTTATTGGAAAACCCTTATAAAATTTTTGAAATAATTTTATGCATGCTTTAAAAATTTCATTTCCGGACATGGTTGGTTCATCCAGGGTGATTTGACGATTAAAACCAGAAGAAAAATCTTTACTGTAAGAAATTCCCAAACGAATAGTTTGTGTATAGTAGTTAGAACTCCTTAATTTTCTAGTAAGTTCATCTACAGTCTCTCGTATTATGATATAAATGTCAGGAGCGTAATAATCACGGAATAAAACTTGTGATTGACCATAGCTTTTTCTTTTTGAAAAAATATATTTTTTGTCTTGAATCTTACTTTGGTCAATTCCATTCGCATGATAATAGAGTTCTTCTCCGAGAATTCCAAAATGCTCTTTTAATGCTTCTTTATTATAATGAGCTAAATCATAAACGTTTGTAATGCCAAGCCGATGAAGTTTTTTTTCAAGTCTTGGACCAATACCCCACATTTTACATAAGCTATTCACTTTCCACAATTTTTCTTTTACAGAATTGTAATCCCAACAAGAAATAAAGTCAGGAGAATCCTTTGCTTCAAGATCAAGAGCAAGTTTTGAAAGCAACATATTCTTTCCGATGCCACATGAAGCATAAATGCCTGTCTTTTTATATATGGATCTTAGTATGTCTTGTGCAATTTCTTTTGTATTCTTTTTATATAAAGATAAATATGGAGTTAAATCTAAGAACGCTTCATCAATAGAATAAATGTGTAAATCTTCTTCGGAAATATAATTAAGATAAATTTCAATAATCTTTTTTGCAACAATCATATATTTTTTCATTTGAGGTCTTCTAAAAATGATATTTATATTCTTTGGTAATTCATAAATCCTACATCTGCTTGGAACACCTAAATTTTTAAGAAACGGAGTGACTGCAAGGACAACAGAACCTCCACCACGACTTTTATCTGCTACAACTAAGGGAGTTTTAAAAGGATCTAAATTTAAAAAAGAGCACTCAACTGAGGCATAGAAACTTTTTAAATCTATACAGATAATTTCCTTGTAAATTTGATACTCTTTCATAAAATTTCCTATTTTTTTTGAATATTATATCATCTTTTTTTCAAAAAAAAAAATAAATATAAGATAAATAAAATAGCTTTGTGAAGATGTTAAAAAGGGAGTATATTTTTTATCACCGTAGCAAAGCTCTTTTTTTTAAAAATTTTTTTTAAACTTTTTTTTGTTAAATAGTATACAATATAATTGTTAACGAAAGTAGGTAAAATATGTTTAAATTAAAGAACTTAAATAAACTTGAAAGAAGCTGGGTTTTATATGATGTTGCAAATTCAGCTTATATCTTAACAGTAATTACTGTATTATTTCCAATATACTATGATATTGTTGGGGGCGCTTTACCTCAGGAAGAACGTTCAAGTCTTTTCATGGTTATTACTGCTATTATCGCATTGATTATTGCGTTGCTATCACCACTGATTGGTGCATTATCAAATTATCGAGGAAATAAGAAAAAGTTTTTTGTTATATTTTTTGCAGTCGCTATTCTAGGAACTGTAGCTCTTATAGTGCCTAACCTTTCTTATGTCGCTTTATTAGCTTTTTTTGTTATTTCTTCTATTGCATATGGCTTAACAAACGTGGTTTATGATGCCTTTTTAATTGATGTAACAACAGAAGAAAGAATGGATTATGTTTCCAGTCAAGGATATGCCTGGGGATATATTGGTTCAATGATTCCATTTATAATTGCGATAATACCTTATGCTCTTGTAACATTCGGTATATTAAATCCTGATTTTGAATATTTATCTATTGCTTTTGCATTCTTAGTTGCAATTGTTTGGTGGTTAATATTTTCTATACCATTTCTTAAAGATGTTAAACAAACTTATAACGAAGATGGTGGGAATAGTCTTAAGAACAGTCTCAAAGAAATCTTTAATACATTTAAAGATATCAAGAAGTATAAAAATATATTTATTTTCATGTTGGCCTATCTTTTTTATATCGATGTCGTAAACACAGTAATTAGACTGGCTGTAACCATTGGAACTGACTTACAGGTTGGAGTTTCTACATTACTTGGTGTTGTTATGTTGGTCCAAGTTGTTGCATTTCCATCTGCAATTTATTATGGTAAGTTGACAAAAAAATACGGTGGAAAGAAAGTGATTTATATTGGTATCATTACATATGCATTAGCTATTTTTGCAACATACTTCATTAATAGTGAAACCACATACTTAATGTTTTTAGTTGGATTATTAGTAGGAACAGCGCAAGGTGGTATTCAATCAATTTCAAGAAGCTTTTTTGCAAAGATGTTACCTATGAAAAAAGCAAATGAATTTTTTGGTTTCTTTTCAATTTTTGGCAGATTTGCTGGAATAATTAGTCCTTTTCTCTTAGCTGCTTTAACACTAAGTATATCTACAAATGTCGCTGTTCTTATATTATTGCTACCTTTAGGAATCGGTGCTTTCTTGCTTTCTTTAGTTAAATCAGAAAAATAAAAATGTTTCGAATATACTACGAGAGAAATAAGGTAACATCAACTATAATATTGATTAACGTAATGATGGCCTTAGTTGTAATTTTATCAGGTGGTTTTAATTTATTAAATTTGATTTCTTGGGGTGCATTAAGTCCTTATTTTGTTTTCGAAAATAGTGAATGGTACAGGCTAATTACCTCAATGGTTTTACATGGATCTATATTTCATTTGATAATGAATATGTATGTGCTATTTTACTTGGGCGCATTTATGGAAA